>NZ_LR735258.1:2400000-2700000 GCF_902506755.1 Dyadobacter sp. 32
GTTTTGGCTTCCTTGTCCAGCTTCACAACCACTTTAAGCTCACCAAGTTCACCGTTAAATTCTCCATACGATGCGAGTTTTTTTATTTTCTGTGAAGCATCAACAGCATTTGAAACTAACTCTCTCAAAAAGATTTCGTGGTCCGAATAAAGGAACTTTTTAATAATCGGGAAGATGTTCTCGGTGTGAATGCTCAGATTTCCTTTTTCCTGAATCACTGTTTCCATAATTATTCCGTTTTTAGATTTATATTTTATATATGCTTTCTGCTTTGCAATACCTTCTAAAAATTTGCGTTCCAATTACAATTATTCTGAAACGGGTATGACACATTGTCATAAATCCGGCAGTTTTCGTAAAATAAAAGTATGTTTGTTACTGAGAGGCTTTTTAGTAATATTGCATCACATGCACTTTAAAGGACTGTTAAAAATCAAATTTTCAAAAGGACACAAGAATTACAAACCATGAATTTATTCAAGAAACTAATTTTAGGAATGGCGCTTTTTGCGGGCGTTACCGCATGTAATACCAACTCAGTTCCATTTACTAATTACACGGTTTTCACAGAGGATCTGCGTCAGAATCTGGAAGCTGCGAATATCTCCCTCGACAAGGTTCAGTTTTTCAACGATAAAGGAATTACGATCCGTCGTGAAGTGTCGGATCCCAACGATATAAAGGTGAATGAAGAAGGTAAAATCAGCATCAGCAACGGAAAAAGTATTCAAACCATTTCTGTGCTTCCATTCCGTCCGGGTGTTTCGCTGGGATCGGGCAATGGCACCATCAACGTTTCCTGGGATGACACACAGCAGGATACGAAAGGAATGCGCTTTACGCTGAGTGGCCAGAATTATTACCTGGATGTGTTGCCGGAAAACAAGCTGGCATATAAGGATCGGGTATTCGACCTTACCACTGGTAATGGCACCAGATTATTTGTAAGTAAAGATTTGTTGAAGCAAGTGAGCAATCAACGCGAGACGCTGAAAGGTCGTAAAGTAGGTCAGTAATAACCAGGTTAATAATATTTTAAGAAGCCGCTTCTTGGAAGCGGCCTCTTTTAGTTTAGGTTAAACTGCTGTTCCTTACCCTTTTGTGGAACGTTTGAAATTCTGCTGCTCTGGATCAAAACCAGAATCATGATGCCGATTACCAGCACCAGCGAAATTTGCAATACGGAGATAAGAGAAAAACCGGCCATCTCACTTTTTGATTCCTTCATCAGCTGCTTGCCAATGTCGGACTGAATGTGCGTGAGCTCATTTAATCTCGTAATTGTACTCTGAAAAGTATCGGAACCCACCCCTTCAAAAAGTTTTTTGCCTTCATCTGTATTTCCGGATTTGTGGAGATTCAAAACCATTTGTTCCAAAAGCACATATTCCTGCACCCGATTTTTAAAAGCGGAAAGGCTTTTCACCTCTTTATCAACAAGATAGGTTTTCTCAAACGACACGATCAATGAATCAATGTGACGATTGTGGGTTTTGAGTAACCCGGCAACGGCACTTTCAGGCTGTGCTTCCTGAGCATGGAGAAACTTTTCCATCGAAAGCCTCTTGGCATACAGGTTTTCGGCCAGGTACGTAATGGTTGTGGCAGGTAGAAGCCTATCCTGATAAATGGAAGCAAACGACTTGTCAATTCCTTCCATATGATATCGGGAAATCAAATTCCCAATGATGATCACTACCATGACCCCGCCCAATAGCATCGCGGCTTTCAGTTTTTGTTGAATAACGAACGACCATTTCATAGGATCACGCAATTGGGTCAGTGAGTAGATATACCAAAAGTACTAAAACATCTTTCTATTGTAACGTCCCAGGTAATTATATGTTATGTTCGTTGTAAAAGCCAATGGCCGATCCGAGCGACCGGCTATTGATTAATTCTTGCCTGTACAACTTATTTCTGATCACCACCTCCCATGACGTCGGTATTGCTTACGGATTTCGTTTTACGCTTTGGCGCATCGAAACTCATTTTACCAATTGCATAACTGAAAGTCACTTTGAAGTTTCGATTGTAGAGCTGCGTAGCGCTGGTCTGATTAAACTGAGTAGATTTAAGATCGGATGTAAAGCGTACCCCTTTTGTCAGGAAATTCTCAGCACCAAAACCAATACTCCCTTTCTTATTGGCAAAGTCTTTTTTGAAGCCGAGCGAATACATATAGAATCCTGTACGCGTCCCCTGCAACTGCACTTCCTTACCGCGGTAAAAGCCAAATGCCTGCAAACCCCATCCTTGCCTCAAAGAAACCTGTGACATCAGGCGACCTCCATAGTTGAAGCCAGAGTTGCTGACGGGAACCGACAAACCCCCTGCATTGGTAGCCTGACCTTCCAGATAACTTTGCAAAAGATCCACACTACCATTTACCGTCCATTTCGGCGTGATATATACATTGGCAAATACGTTCATACCAAAAGCTTTTTGCTTACCAATATTTTCAAAAGTTGTCACGATAGCCCCTGCCAAAGTATCTACGGCCATCGAAACCCGGGTAATGGAATTATTCGTCTGACGACCAAATACCGATGCGTTGATATAAGTTTTCTTAATATTTGTGCTCAACCCAACCTCCATATTATCTGTCAGTTCGGGGCTCAATAATGGGTTCCCCATGCTGATGCTCTGCGGATTGGCCAGATTGACATTTGGATTGAGCTGCTGAATGCCCGGTCTTTGTATGCGTCGATTGTATGCGGCCTTAAGCACCGTGCTTGCACTCAAATTTTTGGACACGTTAATGCTGGGAACAAGGTTTCCATAATTGGGAATAGTCACTTTCCCTTTCTCAGCCAGATCTGCCGAGATACCTGTGAACTCATATCTGCTTCCCACTTTAAAAGTATATTTATTCTGCGTTGTCAACGTATAACTCAAATATCCGGCGGCCACATTCTGGCTGTAGTTCAAACTGCCCGACGGGTTGCTACTATTAAACATAAAATCTCCTGATTCACCGGCGATCAGATACTTAAAATCACTGGTAACGGTTCGAAAAATACCTTTGGCCCCAAATTCAAGCATTTGATTCTTCTTGATCGGGGTTTGGTAATCGGTCTGCAATGTAAATTCCGAATTGTAGTTTTTATTAACATTTTTCAGCCTGCTGCCGATTCCTCCGGATTCACTCAGAATGTCCGTATCGAAATTATTGGTCAATCCGGTTCTGCTGTAAAGTGTAGAAATGCTCCACTCCTGCTGCGGCTTGAACGTGCGTATGTAGTCAATGTTGAAGTCTACGGTACCGGAAAGATCCTTCCGGTTTACATTCCGCTGAGAAGTTGCATCCTGAATGCTGTTTTCAAACTGACTGATATTCAGATTTTGTTTTTGAATGAAATTTCTCGTTCCATATCTCAGCCCTGCCGAAAGCGCCTGATTTTTGCCCAGGTCATAATCCCATCCCAGCGAATACTGACCAAATACGCCACGATCCTTAGCTGTGGAAGTCTGGTTGGTAAGATAGGTATTACCCATCGAAAAAGTGGACTGATTCAAAGTAGATTCAGCTTTATTATAGAAAGCACGGCCAAAACCGCCCAGGGTGAAGCCCATCTTGCCCTTCCGATAGCTTCCATTCAACCCCAGGTTTGTTCCGCGGTTACCCACACCGGAGTCTATGTTGAGAGTCAGGCCCTGCAAGTTGTTTTTCTTGGTGATAATGTTCACAATTCCACCGGATCCCTCCGCATCATATTTGGCCGATGGTGATGTAATCACCTCCACCGATTTGATCATGTCGGCCGGAATTTGCTTCAAAGCATCAGCAACGTTGCTCGCTAGGATCGTTGACGGCTTATTGTTGATCAGCACACGGATATTGGCGCTCCCCCGTAAAGAAAGATTCCCGTCCAGGTCCACAGACAACATGGGAACTTTGCGCAGAATATCGGCTGCATCGCCACCTTTGGCCGTAATGTCCTTTTCAGCATTATACACAAGCCTGTCCACCTTTTCTTCAATCATGGATTTTTCACCCGTGATGGTCACTTCATCCAGCGTTTTGATGCTCGACGACATCCTGATGTTTCCCAAATCCACATCTTTACCCTTTACCACCTGAATGTTATCAATGGTTTTGTCCTTATATCCGATGAAAGAAATCAACAGCTTGTAGGTTCCCGGAGCGATTTTGGCTAACTGAAATTTCCCGGTTTCATCCGCAATAGTTCCGTCCACCGGGCTATTATTCGCAACACTGAAAAGTGCAATACTAGCAAATTCTACACCTGTTGCCGCTAACGAGTCTGTGACGATCCCGATCATTTTCGAGTTACCCTTGGGGGTTGTTTCTACAACAACCGGGGAAGTAGAAGATTGGGTCTGAGCATTAGAGGGAAGAATATTCCCGATTGCTAATAGAACCGTAAGCATTAATCCTGATACTGATAGAGATGATTTTTTCATGGTTGTTCTTGTGTAAATCCTTTGCTTTGTATTAAGTCTGATATAGATTTAATACAATTACTAATACAAAGAAATATCATCGCTTACAATTCCGTCCGGATAATAGATCGAACAGCCGTTTTCATCTACGAAATGCCGGATTTGCACAGCCGGCTAATTTCTTTACCATCCCTAAATGTGCAACAGTCATCGATTTCAACAACCCTACCACTATGGTACAATTTTAGTATCCCGACTTTAAAGGTCTCGAAGGTTTTATAAAAAAGGCCATTTGTACTTAACTTTGAGGAAAATCCACAACACGCTCCTGTCTCCAACAAAAAGGGAATTTTAAAAATGAATGAAGTTCAAATAGATTTCAGCAAGGTCCATCAGATTCAACTCTTCGGTGTAACCATACTGGAACCATCCTCCGTCCTGTCCAGCCTGATGATGACGGTTGTCTGCGCCTATGCCTTCGTGCAGTTGGGCAAAATGGATCGAAAACACAGAATGTATACCCAGCTGCGGTATTTTTTCCTTTTCATGGGTATTGCCACTGCCATCGGCGGAATCCTGGGACATGGTTTTCTTTACCTGACAGGGAAACCAGGAAAAATCCCGGGGTGGTTTGCGAGCATGATTGCCGTTGCCCTTTTTGAAAGAGCCGCGATATGGCATATCAAGCCTTTACTCCATCAAAAAATCGGTAAGATCCTCGGCTGGCTCAATTATGTGGAACTCACAATTTTCTTTGTACTGACCTTGGTCACACTCAATTTTGTGGTTGTAGAAGTGCATGCGTTTTACGGTTTATTTCTGATGCTGTTCACCATGGAGGTGTATGTTTACCGGCACAGAAAAAACGCTGGTAGCCGGTACATTTTCATCGCGACACTGCTGGGAGCCGTATCTGCTGGTTTCCATGCCTTGAAGTTCAGCTTCGGCCCCTGGTTCAATTACAACGACATTGCCCATATACCGATGGCGCTATCCATCTGGTATTACTACAAAGGTGCCCGCAATATGGATTACTTTGGCGAGGATATGAACATTGAAGAACAGCAAGTAGTTATCGAACGCCAATAGATTCCAATGCCCCGCAAACAAAAGCGTTCAGGATCAACAGACCCTGAACGCTTTTGTTATTATGAACCTCACGCTCTTACTTGAATAGCAACTTCACGTATTATTTGTTAGGCTGAGGCGTGTATCTCAAATAAGGCTTTACAATGTTCAGTCCTTTTGGAAACTTAACTTCCGCGTCCGCCGTGCTCACCGCTGGAACCACGATCACATCGTCGCCATCTTTCCAATCGGCGGGCGTTGCTACGGAATAATTGGCAGTCAGTTGCAGAGAATCCACAACGCGTAGGATTTCATTGAAATTACGTCCGGTAGATGCAGGATAGGTTAACGTCAGTTTAATTTTCTTATCTGGCCCGACGATAAATACAGAACGAACCGTGGCTTTTTCGCTCGCATTCGGGTGGATCATGTCATACAGCTCAGCTACTTTACGACCTTCGTCTGCGATGATTGGGAAATTAACCTCTGTATGGTTTACCTCATTGATATCCGGTATCCATCTGTTATGCGAATCAAGATCATCCACACTTACCGCAAGCACCTTTACATTCCGCTTCTCAAACTCTCCTTTTAAAAGAGCCGTTTTGCCCAATTCTGTGGTACAAACCGGAGTAAAATCAGCAGGGTGTGAGAAAAGAAGCCCCCAGCTGCTACCGAGCCATTCGTGAAACCGGATCGTTCCCTGCGTAGTGCTTGCCTCAAAATCAGGCGCGATATCTCCTAGTCTAAGTGACATAATTGTGAAAGTTTAAGTATTAAAAATTAATCTACTAACATTATAGAGTTTAACAAAAAATTAAATAATTAGTTTCATTAACCGCCAAATATCAAACCGAAAAACATTTAAAATCTACTGCCAAAACAGGGCCCATTTGATATTATATGGTTCATTCCTGGTATCCTGCTTTGCATGTTTAGGACAGGATTTCAGGATGGACAGGATTCTTTTCGTTGGGGGAGTAATCAGAACAAAGCATCCTGTTAATCTTGTTCATCCTGTCGCAATTACTATCCCAAATTTAAGACAGGATTTCAGGATGGACAGGTTTTTTTTCATTGGGGGTTAATGGGACAAACCATCCTGTTAATCTTGTTCATCCTGTCGCAATTACTATCCCAAATTTAGTACAGGATTTCAGGATGTACAGGATTTTTTTCATTGGGGGTTAATGGGGACAAACCATCCTGTTAATCTTGTTCATCCTGTCTCATTATTATCCCAAATTTAAGACAGGATTTCAGGATGGACAGGATTTTTCGCTGGGGGGTAGTGGGAACGAACCATCCTGTTAATCTTGTTCATCCTGTCGCATTAATATCCCGAATTTAAGACAGGATTTCGGGATGGACAGGATTCTTTTCGTTGGCGGGTTAATGGGAACAATGCGTCCTGTTAATCTTGTTCATCCTGTCGCAATTACTATCCCAAATTTAAGACAGGATTTCAGGATGGACAGGATTTTTTCATTAGGGGGTTGGGGGAACAAGGCATCCTGTTAATCTTGTTTATCCTGTCGTGTTACGATCCCAAATTTAAGACAGGATTTCAGGATGTACAGGATTCTTTCATTAGGGGGTTGGGGGAACAAGGCATCCTGTTAATCTTGTTTATCCTGTCGTGTTACGATCCCAAATTTAAGACAGGATTTCAGGATGTACAGGATTCTTTCATTAGGGGGTTGGGGGAACAGGGCAGCATGTTAATCCTGTTTATCCTGTCGTGTTACGATCCCAAATTTAAGACAGGATTTCAGGATGTACAGGATTCTTTCATTAGGGGGTTGGGGGAACAGGGCAGCATGTTAATCCTGTTTATCCTGTCGTATTACGATCCCAAATTTAAGACAGGATTTCAGGATGTACAGGATTCTTTCATTAGGGGGTTGGGGGAACAGGGCAGCATGTTAATCCTGTTTATCCTGTCGTATTACTATCCCAAATTTCAGGAGCCCCTATCCCTTAATCCCCCAACATGCTGGTCTTACACCCTTCAGTTTTACATTTGTTAATAAATGACGCAAATTAAACGATAAGCGTGGTTTTTAGCTTTTAAAAAAAAAACGGATTGAATTAACACTCCTTCGATGACTCTTAAAACACCTGTATACTTGGACAATAATGCCACCACTCCCATGGACCCGGGCGTACTGGATGAGATGCTCCCCTATTTTGTGGAGCGGTTCGGGAATGCCGCCAGCCGCACACACGCTTTCGGGTGGGAAGCGGAAGAAGCCGTAGACATTGCCCGGGAAAATGTAGCAAAATTAATAGGTGCCCACCCGCAGGAAATCGTTTTCACCTCAGGCGCTACGGAAGCCATTAACCTCGCACTCAAAGGCATTCATGAACCATATTTCAATAAGGGAGCCCATGTTATCACCGTATCCACCGAACATAAAGCTGTTCTGGACACCTGCAGGAGCCTCGAAACCAAAGGTATAGAAGTCACCTACCTGCCTGTCTTACCCAATGGATTGATTGACTTGGAGCATCTGGAAAAATCGATCACAAAAAGCACCACCCTCATTGCCGTCATGTATGCCAATAACGAAACAGGGGTGATCCAGCCCATTAAACACATCAGTCGGATTGCCAGAAAGCATGGAATTTTGCTTTTTTGTGATGCGACACAGGCAGTTGGCAAAATCCCTGTCGATGTGATTATGGACGGAATCGACCTCATGTCGTTCAGTGCACATAAAATGTACGGCCCCAAAGGCGTGGGTGCCTTATATGTCCGAAAAAAAAATCCAAAGGTGGAATTGTATGCGCAGATCGAAGGGGGCGGTCACGAACGAAACATGCGCAGCGGCACATTGAATGTTCCGGGCATTGTAGGATTTGGTAAGGCGTGTGAGCTTTGTTACGAATACATGGAAGTGGATACCAACCGGCTTACTACTTTAAGAAACTTATTCGAGAGTAAAATTGGCCGACTAGGTGGAACGGTCATCAACGGAAAGAATGCGCCACGCCTCCCCCATGCAACCAACATCACTTTTGAAAATATTGACGGCGAAAAACTGATCTTCGAAGCTGGAAATAGCATTGCGTTTTCGAGAAGCTCGGCCTGTACATCAGCAACCCTGGAACCCAGTTTTGTATTAAAAGCCATGGGTTTGTCCAATGAGCAGATTCATAACTCGTTCCGGTTCAGTCTGGGACGATTTTCAACTGAAGAACAAGTAGACTATGCCATCAACGTAATTTCTAAAATTGTAAAGCAACACCGCCATGAAGGAAATTACTGACATCATCAAAGCCTACGAAGCAGCCCTGGTATCCAGCAAAAAAATGGCACTCGCAACGGTGGTTCATGTGGAAGGATCATCGTACCGCAGGCCAGGCGCTCGCATGCTGGTTACAGATGACGGACAATTGACAGGCGCTATCAGCGGTGGCTGCCTGGAAGGCGATGCACTCCGAAAGGCACTACTGGCCATTTCGCAACAAAAGAATAAACTGGTCACCTACGATACCACAGACGAAAGCGATACAACCCTTGGCGTACAGCTGGGTTGCAATGGGATTGTTCACATCCTGTTCGAACCCATCCACGTAGATGAGCCCAATCACCCCATCGAACTATTGAAAAGGATATTGGTCAGGCGTCAAAGCGCAGTACTGGTTACACTTTTTGCATTAAATTCGAGAACTGCTGTCCAGCCGGGAACCTGTTTTCTGGCAATGAAGCGTAATGGTGTTGTGAATAACCTTACCCATCATGATATGGAGCTCCTAAATATAGAAGCGGAAAAGGTGGCGCTCAGCAAGGATTCTACTTTTGAAGAATTTGTAATCGACAAACAAAAACTTACCGGCTTTATAGAATATATTCCTGCGCCCGTTTCACTGGTAATCGTCGGTGCGGGAAACGATACGATTCCGCTGATGGAAATGGCGTCTATACTGGGATGGCGGATCACAGTGGTAGATGGCAGGGTGTCGCATGCAACAAAACAACGTTTCCCAAAAGCAGATGAGATTATCGTAGCCAAGTCGACCGAGGTACTTGCTCAACTGACAACCGATTCGCAGACATTCTTTGCATTGCTGACCCATAATTACAACTATGACCTTTCGCTGCTGAAAGCATTGATTCAACTCGAGGATTGTACCTACATCGGCGCCCTGGGTCCAAGAAAAAAGCTCTATCGAATGTTTGACGACCTGCTTCTGGAAGGGATTGAAGTGTCAGCAGCGCAAAAATCCAGAATATACGGTCCTATTGGCCTGGATATCGGCGCAGAGACTTCTGAGGAAATTGCACTTTCGATCCTGGCAGAGATCAAAGCCGTGCTGAATGGGAGGAAAGGAATTTCACTGCGAGAAAAAGCGGCACCGATTCACAGTCGCTCCGATCAGAAAGTGGACTACCCAAAGGATTCCGGGGAAGATTTCCTATGTGCGGTGAACGAGTCCCATTCTGAACAATGAAAAAGGAGCACGCATCGGTTGGAATCATCATTCTGGCGGCAGGAAACTCATCGCGACTTGGACAAGCCAAGCAATTACTCCAGTTTAAAAATAAAAGTCTGATCCGAAATGTAGCAGACGAGGCATTAGCGGCCGATGTGGGTAACGTGATTGTGGTCACAGGGGCGAACCAGGAAGCAGTATCCAGAGAATTGGCTGATTTGCCAGTTCATTTTGCGCACAATCCCGACTGGCAGCAGGGAATGGGATCATCCATCCGGACTGGCCTGACAAAACTTCTGAAACTGGATCAAAATACGAATTCCGTTATCCTGGCTGTAAGCGACCAGCCTTTTGTCACGTCCGAATTATTTCAAAATCTTATTGAGGCGGCAAAAATAGAAGATAAGACCATTGTGGCATGTGCATATCAAAACACAATGGGCACTCCGGTGTTATTCAAAAATCAATATTTCGATGCGCTGAAACTTTTAGAAGGTGCCGAAGGTGCAAAAAAACTTCTTAAAAAATTCGGAACTGACGTTTCATACGTTCCATTTCAACAGGGAGAGATCGATATTGATACGATGGAGGATTTTGAGAAGCTGCAGCAGTCTTAATCAATGAGGGCTTTCTATTTCTTTCTGTTCAAAACGAATTGGCATCCCAAGCCGATTTGGATCGATGATATGGAAAAATTTGCTAAAGAATATCTATTCAAGGACAGGAAGACTGAGGAATTATCCCGAATGGAATAGGAAATACCCGCGCTTACACCGATTGCGTACAGTGGAGGCCATTGCCTCTCTATCAATAATGTGTTCACCTTCCGCTGTCTTAAAGGTTTTGTTGGATCATCATTTCTCTGCCATCTAGAGCCAATCGTTATAAACTGCATCTGCGTCTTCAAAAAAGGAGTTAGCCTTGATTTCAAGATATTATACTGCAACTCAGGCATCACAGAACACTCAAAAGTCCGTCTATCGAAAGAGCTAGCCACTTTAGCATCAAAATTCCAGTATTTTCCGTTAAATAAAACGCCTATTGCAAACCTATTCGACAAATAATAATGGACGGATGAGCCAATTCCAAAATACTGAGAATTAAAATTTTGATTAGATTTCAACATGCCCTTCCAAAAATAGACCTGTGGACTTACTACCAAATCACGCTTTCTGGTCTGCCCAAAGACAGGCACGGATGTAAAAGCAATAAAGAAAACATAACAAAAAAGACAACGACATTTACCGAACACGAAGCGGTTCACCATAATAAATTGTTTTAAAAGATTTCGAATTAATTTTAAGATCGAATTTTTCAAAACCGTGAGGAGGGAAGCAAATTAGAATAAAACTTTCGATTTCCATACATTCTGCCTCCCTTGTCCCTTTCCTCCGTCATCCTTTACTCCCTCTTCCACCCTCCTCCAAAAAATACTTCCACACTTTACTTGGAATTCCAAATCTCCTACTTACCTTCGCAGTGTACTATTTAACTAGAACACTAAACAACCAGGCAATGATCCACCTTGACCGCGTATCTTTTGGGTATAGTAAGCATAAAAAGTTGTTTGAGGATTTGACCATGAAGCTGGAACCCGGGCACATTTATGGCCTCCTGGGCAAGAATGGTGCTGGAAAATCGAGCTTACTTCGAAACATGGCAGGTCTGCTTTATCCGTTGGAAGGCAAAATTGAGGTCGCAGGCTACGAACCACGCAAACGTCAGCCAGCCTTCTTGCAGGACTTGTTCTTTATTCCGGAGGAAATTTATTTGCCCTCGGTAACGATGCAACAGTACCTGAATACATTTGCGCCGTTTTACCCTCATTTTAACGAGGAGCAATTTAACAGTTACATCGGTGAATTTGACATCCCAAAAGGTAATAAGCTGACGGGCATGTCGTATGGCCAGAAGAAAAAAGTGCTGATTGCTTTTTCCCTGGCAACAAATACAAAGGTTCTTCTGATGGACGAGCCAACCAACGGCCTGGACATCCCCTCTAAAAGTCAGTTTCGAAAAATCGTATCCTCGGCCCTGGAAACTGATCGCACCATACTGATCTCAACACACCAGACGCGTGACCTGGATAATCTGATAGACTCAATCATCATCATAGAGGACAGTGAGATCCTCATTCAGCATAGCCTGGAAGAAGTAGCTGAACGGCTCTGTTTTGAAACTCTAGCCAGTGTGGACCACGATGACAGAATTTTGTATGCCGAACCTTCCTTGCGTGGTTACAAAGCCGTGACCGAAAATTATGAAAAGGAAGACAGCCGTGTAGATCTTGAACAACTGTTTAATGCCGTAATAGGAAACCGCGAACGTATTAAAAAAATATTCGAAGGAAGGCCATGAGATTAATACTGACTTTATTGCTCATCATCATAGGATTTCTGGTACAACATATCATTCCTGTGGTAATTCCTTTCAAAACTTTAAAACATTTTTTACAATGAATCAATCATTCGATTTTCGCCGGTTTCTCCTCATACTGAAACTGGACACTTCCGAAAAAGGCAAAAGTTATCTGATGATGGCCGGTTTGCTGCTAGCACTGCTCATTTTTCTGATGCTTCCAATTGCAATTGTCAGGGAGCCCAGTATGATTTTGATGTTCCTCCATGCGCTTGCACTTTTCATGGTGGTGATTTTTGGAGGAAGCTTGTACACCAATCAGGCATTTAGCCAATATGGATCATCTTCAACAGGCATATCAGCGATTATGATTCCTGCTTCCAGAATGGAAAAATTTCTCAGTGCTCTATTTCTAAATCTTCTTTTCGTAGTCCCTTTGATGCTTCTATTTTTGAAGCTGCATCATTACCTGACCGATTACGCCAATGCAAAGCCAACAATAGGGACATTCAGATACAAACCCATACCGCCAGACGCGCTGACCTACTTTGTGTTAATGTATATCATGATTCAGGGATTTGTATTTCTGGGCTCGATCTATTTTAAGAAACTTTCTTATATCAAAACGGCCATAAGTTTTTTTGTAATCTACGTTTTGGTGACTGCTCTCAGTTTATGGCAGGCCAATTTCTTAGCCGGAAATCCTTCAAAACTCGTGACATTCCCTTTTACAAGTTGGAAAGTATCGTACTATGCATTGAATAAGCATTATGACGTAATGTTTCCATCAGTATTTCAGGATGTGGTGTATGCCTTTCCTTCGTTTTTGATTCTGGGCATGTGGTACATATCCTACATCAGGCTTAAGGAAAAACAAATTTAATCAGCGCAGCCCATCATGGAATTTAAAGATAAACAGTCTATTTACCTCCAGATCGCTGATTACATCTGTGAGCAGATTTTGCTGGGAAAGTGGCCCCCCGGGGAGCGAATTCCTTCAGTTAGAGATTTGGGCGGCATGCTGGAAGTAAACCCCAACACCGTCATGCGCACCTATGAGTTTCTTCAGAATAAGGAGATCATTTTCAACAAAAGAGGTATCGGCTATTCAGCTGATGAAAAAGCCAATGAACGGATCCTGGCTTATCGGAAAGAACGATTTTTAGAAATTGAGCTACCCGAATTTTTCAAAACCATGTACCTGCTCAACGTGGGTCTGGAAGAGTTGCAAGCCCGGTACGAGTCTTTTATTACGGACAGCTATCCAACGACATTATGAGGCCACCGACTACCTTAGAATGCGGTTATGATTA
Source organism: Dyadobacter sp. 32 (assembly GCF_902506755.1). GTDB lineage: Bacteria > Bacteroidota > Bacteroidia > Cytophagales > Spirosomataceae > Dyadobacter. Next base: position 2,413,587 of record NZ_LR735258.1, read on the forward strand.
TACACTGTTAACGCGGAAGTAGTACAACATTGGCAAGATTACTAACAACAAGATTCACATTCAGATATGAAAACAAGTAACAAACTTCTCACAGGCCTTCTCGCCATCATACTGCTGTTTGGCTTTACGTCCAACATGGTGCTTAAAGGCGAGTTTGATAAGATTGACAGAAATAATCCGTTTGCCGGATATCGGAAAGAGGCGCTGAAATCTTTCAGGTACATCCATGTTGAAGGAAAGGTTCTGGGTTACACTCAGATACAACCAGGAAAGGATTTTGAAATACAGACCGCAGTCGCTCCTGAGGAGATCGAGTGGAGAATCCAGAATGACACCTTGCGCGTCCGATATAAAAATGATGTAGGAAAAAACTACCCGCCTGACTATAATTTCGAACGTGCGCCGATTACTTATATCCGCGCCAGCACATTATACGGGATAAAATCGGTCTCCACGGCCTGTAAAGTAAGGGACTGGACGCTTGACAGCCTAAGTCTGTATCAGCAGGGGCAGGATATGCAAGTAGAGCAAAATAAGGTCGATACACTTACGGTTAACCTTGAGAAACAGGCATCCTTTCGTATCCTCAAAAACAATAAGGTAAATTCCGCAAGCGTGATTGTCAGAGACAATAGTGATTTTGTCACAGAAGACGTTTACAAAACACTCAGCATTACAGCGGACAGCACCACGCGTGTGAACTTGCCCGGCAACCTTTTGAAGCAAGCCAAATCTCTTTAATTCCCGATCTATTAGCCATCAATAAAACTGCTCCGCAGGAAAGCATTCAGCAGTCCTGCGGAGCCTTTTTTATTTTATCCCAAGCATCAGGCTTGCACCACCGGCATTGGTGGTGGGCAGCACGCCGTTCCATTTGGCCACCCACTCCTGTTGGATCAGCAAAGGTGTGAGTGTTTTTTGGCGCAACTGGTTTGCTTCCGCTTCGGCCCTCGCTTTGATGAGCGTAGCTTTGGCCTGTCCTTCCGCTTTTGCAATAATCACCTTCGCCTCCGCTTCGGCCTGCTTGGCCTGGTTTTCGGCCTTTAATCGTGCCTGAATGGAGGTATTCTTTTCGTCGATCATTTGACGCAAAGACTGTGGCGGCGTTATGGCCGATGTGAGCTGATCGTAAACGAAACCGTCCTTACCCAGGGTTCGGGTGAGCACGTTCTGCACGCGATCTTCGAAAACTTCCCTGTTAGACATCACGCTGTCGGAGGTAAAAGAGTTGGCCACGATCCGGTAGGCATCATAAATTGTATTTTTCATAAAACCCTGCTGGATTTCAGCCAGCGGCCTTCTGTATTGCCGGTAGATTTGCGGGACTTTATCCGGATTGATGTGATAATTGAGCTTTGGATCCACTTTAAATTCCGCCGCATCCCGCGTTGTAATCACGAACGGATCATAGTCAACGCTTTGCGTGAAAGTAGGAAACTCGATAATCTTTGTTGTCCAGGTATTGTACCAGACACGGCCCGTCACCAGCGTGATGTTGTCTACGCCTTTATCGGAACCGTACAAATTGATTTTAATTCCTACATTACCGGCATCAATATTCTCAAAAGTAAAAGGCTGCAAAAGCAGTAAAAAAATCGTTACGCCAAGGGTTACAATGGCAATAATAATGTTTCTCCTCATGTTGATCATTGTTTCGGTTTAAGGTGATTGAATATTTTATTCAGTTCAAAAAAGAAAAAGTAAACCGAAAGGCCAACAATGCCCAATCCGGCAAAAACGAGCAGGTCCGATTGAGCATTGACAAGTCGCAGCGCGTACGTTATCGTGACAATAACAGCGATCAATTTCAGTACATATCCCATGTTTTTTCAGGTTTGTTTTTGTAAAATAACAAACTGTGAGTCAAGTAAGTAAAATATTCTTTACCAATGGCTACCTGCTGGTAGCAAGGCCATATTTCGCTATATGAATTGAGTAAACGGACAAGCAGCAAAGAAAATCATAGGGTCACTCTATGTACCCCCGGGTTAACAAATTGTGTCGGACAAGTCTTTGCGAAGACTCAAACATCAACACCAACTGAATAGTAACCTCAAGCTTAGTCCTCGCGTTGTACGAATTAATCCAAAATTATTTTTGACAATAGTTTTGTTGTTAAATGTATTTAACAATATATTTGTTGTCAAAGTATTGCAACAATAAAAACATTGCTAAAAATGACAACAACCTGGATTAGCCCTAAAATAATAATCGGTCCAACAGCCACAGGTTCATACTATTACAACAGACCTCGGATTGTAGAAGCGATATGGGAACAAATTAATACGGGAAGCCACGTACTTTTAGCCGCACCCCGGCGGGTAGGGAAATCCTCCGTAATGGAGTTTATGGTCGAAAAATGCCCGGAAAATACAAAATGTGTTTTTCGAAATATACAGGGCATCAAATCAGCAGAGGAGTTTTATAAGCGCTTTTATGAACTCATCATTTTTTGTCTTTCTAAATTCGACAAATCAAGAAATTGGTTCAAGGATTGGTTCCAGGGAATTACTATTGAGGAAATCACACTCGACGGAGTCAAGTTTGGTGACCGAAAACCTGCTAATTATCTGGAAGAAATTGGCAAGTTGCTCCCTAAATTACAGTCAGAAAAAGTAAAGATTGTGCTTTTTTTAGATGAACTACCCGAGGTATTGCATAATCTCTACAAAAAAGGCAAGTCAGAAGAAGCAAGCAGCATTTTAGATAATCTAAGGGCCTGGCGACAGGATGCCCGCTTGAAAGAAAGTTTTTGTTTGGTCCTGGCAGGTTCGGTAGGTATTCATCATGTTGTCAAAAACATAGAAGGCAGAACCTCCGATTTGAACGACATAAAAGAAGTTGATTTTAAACCACTTACCTATTTGGAAGCGGCTGAATATGTGGAGTGGGTTACACAAGATGCGACGGTACAGTACAACGTTGAAATAAGAACATATTTGCTTTCAAAACTTCATTATTACCTCCCCTATTTCATCAATTTGATGTTGGATGAAATTAATAAAACAGCCAAACAAAACCAACAGCCGAACATTACAACGCATTCCATTGATACCGCCTTTGATTTGGTCGTCAGAAACAACGATCATTTCAGAGAATGGAAAAACCGTTTGTTTGACTATTTTCCTTCCGAAGAAGCAGCGTACATGAACGAAGTCCTAACCCACATAGCGCACAAAGACACAATCGACAAACGCAAATTGTATGACTTGGCGACTAAATACAACAAAAAGAATAGTTACATTGACTTGATGGATGGCCTCGAAAAAGATGGCTACATCACCGAGCAAGACCAGCAATATGTCTTTGTCTCGCCTTTTTTGAGTGCATTTTGGAAACGCAATAACCCGGTATATGATGGAGAATAGTGAAATGAAAACGGGTAATTGGTTTGTAGATGAGCTCAATTATTATCAGGCAGCGAATAGCGATAACGAATCGCTTAGAAAGAATTTTGTCATCAGAAAAGCAGAATTTGAAATCATTGTGGACGATTTGCGGCGAAAAAATGACTATGACCCACTACAACATGAGCTGGTACTCGGGCGACGGGGCAGCGGCAAATCGACCTTACTCAAACGCATCCAGATTGAAATAGAGGAAGACCCTGAATTGGCAAAAAAATACGTTGCGGTTAATTTAGCCGAAGAACAAGCTGGCATTTATCGCTTGTCTGACTTGTGGTTTGAGGTTTGGCAGGAATTAAAGAACCAATTAAACACCGCTACCGCCCTGGCTGAGTTTTCTACCTTCGCTAACAACCAGGACTATACGCGCTACCTGTTTTTAGAAATCCATAAAGTCCTGACTGCAGCACATAAAAAGGCAGTAGTGCTTTTGGATAACCTTGACCGAATTCTGGAAAATCTGGATGATGATGGTCATCTACTCCGTGAGCTATTGCTCAACTACAATGACCTCCAACTCATTGGCGGCAGCACGCGGATGGATGAACATTTTTGGCAGTATGATAAACCCTTTTACGATTTTTTCAGAAAACACCACCTGGCATCACTCCAATTTGAGGAAATAGACCTCCTGCTCAATCATTGGAGCGATGCCATGAAACTTCCCGAACTACAAGGCTATGCCCTAAAAAATCAAGGTAAAATAGAAGCGATTCGTATTTTGACCGACGGTTTGCCGCGCACTTTACAGTTTTTTATTCAGATCTTGCTGCAAGAATCTGATTTGTATGGCTTTGATTACATCCGAAGGGTGATGGACAAGGCGACTCCACTCTACCAGGAACGACTCAACAGCCTGACCGCTCCCCAACGAAAGATTGTGCTGGAAATGGCTTTTTTGTGGGAAGCCTGCTCAACCAAACAATTGGTGGACAAATGCCGCATTGAAAGCAAACTTATTTCTTCCTTTGTAAAACAGCTTACGGGTTTTGGCATCGTAGAAACGATTTCGACCAACAACAAAAACCATCTCTATCGCCTCTCCGAGCGGTTTTTCAACATGTGGCTTATCATTACCCAAGGCAACCCTGAGCAAAAACGCAAAGCCTTATGGCTCACTATTTTCCTGGAATCCTGGTATGACGCTAACGAACTTAAAAGCCTTGCCTATGCCTATAAACAAAAACTAAAACAAGGCCTGGTATCCTACGACAAAGCGTCTGTATTGACCAAAGGATTTAGCCAATCAAGGTATATTACTACTGATGACCGAGACGAATTGATTGACTTAACTACGCAATTAGAACAAAAAATCATCAACAATCTTCATGGCTTACCAAGGAGATTTAAGGAAATTTTTGAAGAATTAAAAGAGCTAATAGGAAAAGAGGATTATGAATTAGCCCTCCAAAAAATAGAAGAAATTGAAAATGAAGAAGATGGAATCAAATTCCATTGGAAAGGTTATGTGTACAATGAACTACACATGGCAGCAGAAGCCGAAGAATATTACCTGAAAGCCATCAAAAAGGGACACACAAACGCTTTGAACAATTTAGGGATTTTGTACAATGGTCGAAAGAAATCCCTGCAAGCCGAAGAATGTTACCTAAAAGCCATTGAAAAGGGAAATACAAACGCTTTGAACAATTTAGCGAATCTGTACAAGAATCAAGACAAAGTCCTTCAAGCCGAGGCATATTACCTGAAAGCCATCGAAAAGGGAAATAAAAACGCGTTGTTTAATTTAGCTCTTCTATACAAGAATCAAAACAAAATCTTGCAAGCCGAAGAATATTATCTAAAGGCAGTCGAAAAGGGAGATACAGGCGCTTTGTTCAATTTAGGGAATTTGTACAGTGATCAAAACAAAGCCCAGCAAGCCGAGGCATATTACCTGAAAGCCATCGCAAAGGGAGATACAAACGCTTTGAACAATTTAGCGAATCTGTATTATGAAGAGGGCAAGCAAAAAAGCAAGGCACTACGATATATCACGGAATACCATCAAAGTTCTAAAAATAAGAATTCATCAGAAACAGAAATTATTGTTCGCATTTGGAATGGTGATTTTGAAAATGTAGAGGTAAAAATCAATCAGCTTTTTACCGACTATGGTTATGAAGAATTAGATGAGCTGATTGAAAATCTATTGTATCAGGAACAAAAACATTTGGTGTTATCTCTTTTTGAGAGCGAACAACACGGCAAAGCGCTGAAAGACAGATATGTCTTACTTTACTATGCTACCTTGCTCCTCACCAACAAGGTCGACAATAACCTCGAATTAAGGATTCCACCCGAGGTAATGGCTACGGTGGAGGCAATTATCGAAAAAGTAAAAGAGAAAAATGCTTTTTATGCACGGTAAGCCTCTTTCCGCGGGGTGCTCCTAAGGAAAAAGCGCACTGTATCCACCGCGCTTTTTCCTTAACCAAAAGCTATGCTCACATTATTTTGTCAAAAGCGCTGCCGCTGCTTCATCTACAAACCAATGCAATTGCCCATTTTCCGGATTAATGATCTGCGATGGGAATTTATCAAGGTTTCGCTTTCCTTCCAGCACAGATTTCAAAGTTGCCGCCTTTCCTGCACCTGCTGCCATAAATACCACACAAGCCGATCGGTTTACAACCGGAGCCGTCAGCGTGATGCGGTACATATCCTGTGCGGGTAGAAAAAAGGCGGTTACCTGCTTATCCTGTTCATGAATTACCTCCGTGCCTGGAAACAAAGACAATGTATGACCATCATCACCCATGCCCAAAAGTACCAGATCGAATGAGGTTGCGGAATCCTTGAAATAATGCTTTAACACTTCCTCGTAGGCCATTGCCGACTGCTCCGGAGCCAGATCCGTACGCATGATGTGAATATTTTCAGGCAACGCGGGGACTTTATCCAAAAGCTCAAGATAACACATGCGGGCGTTATTCCGCTCGTCGTCAAAGGGCACTGCCCTCTCGTCTCCCCAAAAAAAGTGGAGTTTCTCCCAGGCAATCTGCTCCTTATAAGGTGCCGCGGACAACAAAGCATAAAGCTGCCTGGGTGTACTTCCGCCTGATAAAACAAATGTAAACCGCTCCTGTTTCTGTAATACTTCCTGAATGTAATCCGTAATCCAGCCTGCGAGTTCCTCGCTAAGCCGGGTCGTGTTTTCTGCTATATGGATATCCATTGAATTTATACGACTGGTGGCAGGTTAATCCAGGTATGCCCGTCCCGGGCAATGAGTGCATCGGCTTCATCCGGCCCCCACGAGTCGGGAGCGTAATTGGGAAAATCCTGTGGTTTTCTTATTGCCCATGTTTCCAGAATGGGCATGATCACTTTCCAGGCGGCATCCACCTGGTCGCCACGCATGAAAAGGGTAGCATCTCCTTCCATTACATCCAATAGCAGCGTTTCATACGCCTCAGGAGCATGTTCACCTGCCACGGAATCATAATCAAAAGTCATTTCTACCGGATCCAAGGTCATGGTCTGGCCGGGACGTTTCGCCTGGAAACGGATACTGATATCCATATTAGGCTGTATACTGATCGTAAGCCTGTTGGACCGCCATGTTTCCGCGGCTTCCTTCGGGAATGCGTAGTGCGGTGCCGGCTTGAATTGCAACGTAATATGCGTCGCCTTCTGATTGAGATACTTGCCTGTCCGCACGTAAAAGGGCACACCCTGCCAGCGCCAGTTGTCAATGTAAAATTTAGCAGCTGCAAAAGTGTCGGTATGTGAATTAGGATCTACCCCGGTTTCCTCACGATAACCAACCACTTTCTCGCCTTTTTTCCAACCTCCTGCATATTGGCCACGTACGGCAAAATCATGAACCTGGTCTTTCTCAATCCTCCGAATGGCGTTAAGCACATCCACTTTCTTGTTACGGATCTCATTGGCGTCGAACGATACAGGGGCTTCCATAGCCACCATACACATGATCTGCAGAATGTGGTTCTGAACCATATCACGCAGAGCACCCGAATGCTCAAAATAACCTCCGCGACCTTCAAGGCCAACGCTTTCCGCAGCTGTGATCTGAATGTGGTCAATGTAGTTGCGGTTCCAAAGTGGCTCGAACAACGCGTTGGCAAATCGAAGCGCCAGAATATTCTGCACTGTTTCTTTACCCAGGTAATGATCGATCCGGAAAATCTGCTCTTCGGCAAACATGCTGGCAAGCAATGTGTTCAATTCATGAGCACTTTCGAGATCGTGTCCAAATGGCTTTTCGACAACAATCCGGGTACAGCATTTATCCTCGCATATTTGCAGTGCACCAAGCTTTTCAGCAATGGATGGAACCAGCTGCGGTGCCACGGCCAGGTAAAAGATTACATTCGGATGCACACCCCATTCTGCCTCTTTCTCTTTGACCATATCTGTGATCAGGTGATAAGCGGACGCATCACCACCATCCATTTGCAGATAGGTGACATGCTCACTAAAATCTGTCCAATGCCCGTTGAGTTTACCTTTTCTTCTTGAAAACTTCGTAACACCGTCCAACAGATGCTCTCGGTAAGCTTCGTTGGTGTAGGCACTTCGGCCAATGCCGGCAATGGCGAATTTCTCGGGCATCCATTGATCTAAAAACAGGTTGTAGAGTGCCGGCGTCAGCTTTCTATAATTCAGATCCCCGCTTCCTCCAAAAATAAATAAAAGGGAAGCATGAGGACGTTTATTGGTTTGCATAAATTAAAATTTTAGTTTTTACCCCATTCCGTATGGAATGTACCGGGGATATCAATACGCTGATAGGTGTGTGCGCCAAAATAATCACGCTGTGCCTGGATAAGATTTGTTGGCATCCGTTCGCTTCGGTATGCGTCAAAATACCCTAACGATGACATAAAACCTGCTGCCGGAACACCTGCCAGAATCGCCTTAGCTACCACCTTACGCGTATTATCTTCAATGGACTTAACGAGTTCCGCCACGTCCTGGTTCAACAAAATATTGGGCAGCTCAGGGGACTGGCCGTATGCTTTCGCAAAAATTTCTAACAAGGAAGAACGAATGATACATCCGCCGCGCCAAACGCTGACTACCTCGGGCATCGGAATATCCATGGCCAGTTCCTTGGATGCCTGGTGCAGCATAGCCAAACCCTGTGCATAGCTCAGGATCGTTGCAAAGTAAAGTGCGTCGTGAACTTCCCGGATCCACGCATCGGAAAACTCTCCCAACTGGGGATCGACATACAGCGCTGCGGCCTGCACACGTTCATCTTTATAGCCGGATATGGTCCTCATTGCCACCGCAGTATCAATGACCGGCACAGCCACCGGCAATTCCATGGAATCCTGTGAAGTCCATTTGCCTGTCCCTTTGGATCCGGCTTTGTCCGAAATCACATCTACCAGATGCTGATCCGATTGATCATCTTTTTGTAAAAATATATCTGCGGTAATCTCAACAAGAAACGATTGCAGCGCTCCCTCATTCCAGCTTTTGAAAACCTCATGAAGCTGATCATTATTCAGGCCGGCATGTTTCAGCAGGGCATAGGATTCACTGATCAACTGCATGATCGCGTATTCTATACCGTTGTGCACCATTTTCACATAGTGCCCAGCGCCCCCTTTACCCAGGTACGCCACGCACGGTTCCCCATTTACTTTGGCAGCTATGGATTCGAGAACGGGTTTCAGATGCAGATACGCCTCCTTATTGCCACCGGGCATCATGCTCGGACCCGTACGTGCCCCCTGCTCTCCGCCCGAAACGCCCATTCCCATAAAGCTAACCCCTGTTCCTTCCAGTGACTGTACTCTACGTAATGTATCCGTGTAATGCGAGTTGCCTCCATCAATAATCACATCTCCCCTTTCAAGCAAGGGTAACAGAGAAGCAATCACATCGTCGACAGGTTTACCAGCCGGCACCAGCATCATCACCTTTCTTGGTGACTGCAGCTGCTCAACCATGTGAGCCAGATCCGGCACACCTTTTACTGTGGTACCTGGTGTTGCCGCATTTTCCAGAGCTGCGGTTTTGGTTTCGTCTTTATCAAAACCGATAACCGAAAAACCATGATCGGCCATATTGAGCAACAGGTTTTGACCCATTACCCCTAAACCAACCATCCCAAAATCGAACAAGTTATTTGACATATATTTCTTTCACTGATTGACTAAGCTGCAATATTAGGCTTTTTTTAGATATGGTAGGGAGGGAGCGGCGTTGGTTCGTGGTAAAACAAACGACTTCCGGCACCATTTTACTTGACTGGCACGAGCCTCATCGCCTGCCCACCGGAAGCCACCAGACTCACTTTTATTTTTGTTTTTCTGTCAATTTTCATTTTTCGAATACCCACTTTGGTGCGTGCAGGTGCCTTGGGGTCGTCGTCATACAGGCTTGCTTCATACACTTTTCCTTCCGGCAAAAAATCAAAGGACAGCGTGAGACTTCTCGCATCGTTGTTGGTAATCGTGCCTACAAACCAGTCATCTCCGGTCCTTCGGGCAACAGAAATGAATTTCCCTATTTCACCCTGCAATACCTTGGTGTCGTCCCAAACGGTTGGCACCTGATCGAAATACTCCAGCTCTGGCTCATCATTCACATCCGAGGGCTTGTCGTACCAGTACATGTACTGCAGCGGACTGTAATAGACAGTTGCCAAAGCAAGCTGATGCGCAGAAGTGGTTTGAATGAAACGGCCTATTGGCTTACCCTGTGCATCCAAAGTGGTTTTTCCAAAGCGCTGAGTGTAATAACAAATGGTGTAATCGGCAGCACCTGCAACGAAACGGGTGAAAGGAAGAATGGTATTATTGTTCGCGTCGGGCATTTCCTCATTGCCCCGAACGCCTTCCTGGGTCAACAGATTGGGATAGGTCCGGCTAAATCCTGTAGGCCTGTATTCGTCGTGAATATTCACCATCAGGTTGTTCTGTGCGCACTTTCGAACGGCTTCATGCATCCACGCGGTCCAGCGATGTGACCCAACCTGGACAAACCCGAATTTCACCCCAGCAACACCCCAGGATTTGAAAAGGGGCAGTATCTGATCCAGCTGTTGCTGCAATGCACGCTGATTGACATACAATATAACCCCTATCCCCTTGGATCTGGCGTAGCGGATGGCCTCTGGCAAATCGAGATCACTCCTGGGATTGCGCCTTGGATCTACCTTCACCTGTGAGGCGTCCGAGCTCATCACGTATTCGTAACCATACCAGCCGGCGTCGAAGTGTATGTATTGCAGATTGCGTTTGACTGCAAAGTCAACCAAGTCTCGGGCACCGGCTGCCGACAAGGTTACTTCCCGCATCACTTTGCCTGGTTTAATCCATGCCGGATTTTTGATCTGATTAGGCGGGTTCAGATTCAAGATAAGGAAATTATTCTCAAGCAACTGGCCCGGCTTGTCGGCCACCATAATGACACGCCAGGGGGTTTTGAACGGCGTTATTTCATCCACCTGGCCATACATTTTACACAAAAGGCTGTTAGCCCGGGTCGAATCCGTGACAAATTTGGTTCGGGAATAATTCACCATTTCCGCTTCTGTAAGGCAGACATACCGGCCATCTGGCAAAACCAACGAGAGTGGACGTTCCGCTTCACCCGGAAATTTGTTGATGGGCAGCAGCTCATACTTGGTTTGTGCAAATGGGGTGAAATAACCCACAGTGCCCTGTGGCATTTTAAACTCGGTCTGCTCACTGGTAATTCGCAAATAACTTCCTCCCTCCGGATGCTCCGGAAAAAAGTACCTGAATGCTATTCCTTCATTGTAAGCCCTGACGATCAGCCGCATTTCCCTTTTGTCATTAGAAATATGCCTTAATGAAATCACGGATTCATTGTAGTGATCTCGGTAGGAAGATTTTTCTCCATAAACCGGTTTCCAGATGCTGTCTGCACTTGTTTTGGAATAAAGAGAGGCATTCATCTCTTTGCCCCAATCCGCATTACCGGAAGTAATTCCCAGTTGAGATTTCAGCACAATCGGCTTGGCCAGGTAATTAACCTCATACTCCAGAAGCGAATTAGCTCCCGTTTTCGTGAACCCAATACGGATTTCAAGCTTTTCATCAGGCGATTTCACCAGAAATATTTGAGACTGACCAATACTCCTAAAATGGAGAAATACAAGGATAAGAAAGAGCAGTACTTTTTGCTTCATTGCCGAAATAAGATCAGTTGGGTCAAAATCAATTAAGATGCTGACGCAAAAATGCAACTGGCTCACCCACGTCTGTTAGCCAGAACAGTTGAATTTCCTAAAACATAACTATGCCTCTTAGCCGTTACAACCAGCCTACAATGAGGATATCCCTTCCGAGGTTATGGCATTCATCTCCCCTAGTACCTGAGCCAATATTTCATAGGAATGCACGCGGGCGTTGTGATCATACAAATGTGATGTCGCCATGATCTCATCCACACCGGTTCTGGCCAGGAAACTTTCCATTTTTTTCTTGATTGTCTCCGGCCCTCCTATAAAAGAATAAGCCAGCATTTGATTTACTGCATACTCCTCCTGCATACTCCAGATGCCCTCCATGCTCTGCACTGGTGGCTGAAGTAACTTGCGATTTCCGGTAATCACCCCAATGAAAAGTTGATATAAGGATGTAACGAGGCGGTCCGCCTCTTCGTCCGTATCACCGGCAACCACATTTACACAAGCCATCACGTAGGGTGAGTCCAGATAAACCGACGGCCGGAAATTTTCCCGGTACAGCCTGATGGCTTCCAGAAAATGTGTGGGCGCAAAATGACTCGCAAATGCATACGGCAGCCCCATAGCAGCCGCCAACATGGCGCTATCGGTGCTGGATCCTAATATCCATATTGGAATGTCAAGTCCTTCCCCCGGGATAGCACGCACATTACTCTCACTGTTATCAGCTGAGAAAAAAGTCTGGAGCTTCATGACATCGGATGGAAAACTGTGCGCAGTATTGAAGTTATCACCCCTGATCGCCCGCGCCGTCACCTGATCGGTACCAGGTGCTCGGCCCAGCCCCAGATCAATCCTGCCGGGATACAGCGAAGCCAGTGTACCGAACTGTTCGGCTACGATCAGAGGCGCGTGGTTGGGAAGCATGATCCCGCCGGAGCCCACCCGAATGGTAGAAGTACCACCGGCAATGTAACCTATGAGAATTGATGTGGCAGAACTTGCCACACTGACCATATTATGGTGCTCGGCAAGCCAAAACCGGGTGTACCCAAATTTCTCGGCAGCTTGTGCCAGGGAAAGGCTGTTGACAAATGCATCTGCGGGTGTTTTCCCCTCTATTACCGTAGCCAGATCAAGAACGGAGTATGCAATATTTTTTATCGAACTCATTTTACGTGTTTTAGAAATTCCTGTTTCATCACCGAAACCCATGGTGACAATTGTTACTATCAACAACAATCAAAGACAAAAAGTTAACGGATGAAGCTTTCATCATGTATAGTGCATACCCAGGCAACAGACCAGGCAATCCGGAAATATGATATTGAATAAGGTAGAATTGCACTTTTTATTATTTATACTACTTTGCTTCCTACCAACCCTTTTTCACTTTGTGCTCATGATCACTTCCAGGAGAAAATTTATCAGCTCGGCGTCGGCAATTGTAGCAGGCGCAGGGTTGGCGTCGGCATTACCAGTTAACTTATCCGCCTTTCCGAAAATATTCTCTGCGGCGGATAAAATCCGAGTAGGCGCCATAGGGATTAACGGGATGGGTTGGTCGGATCTGAGGGCCGTGCTAAAAAACCCCGGTGTTGAATGTGTTGCTCTCTGCGATGTGGATCAAAATGTGCTCGATAAACGGGCTGCCGAACTGGCCGAAAAGGGTGTAAAGGTGAAGACCTATGGCGATTATCGCCAATTGCTGGATGATAAAAACATAGATGCCGTCGTGATCGGCTCACCCGACCACTGGCACTGCCTCATGATGGTGGAAGCCTGCCAGGCGGGCAAGCATGTGTATGTGGAAAAACCGATTGGGAACTCCATCGCCGAATGCCGAAGCATGGTGGCTGCACAGGAGCGTTACCAAAGGGTCGTACAGGTAGGCCAGTGGCAGCGAAGTCAGAAACATTTCCGCGATGCCATTGAATTTGTACATTCCGGTAAGTTAGGGAAAATCGGATTGGTAAAAGTTTGGGGTTATTTCAATTACGGGACACCTATTGTTAGCCTACCGGACAGTATAGCACCGGCTGGTGTGGATTATGAAAAATGGCTGGGTCCGGCGCCGAAAAGACCTTTCAATGCAAACCGGTTTCACGGAAAGTTTCGCTGGTATTGGGATTATGCCGGAGGCATCATGACCGACTGGGGTGTGCATTTGCTGGACTATGCCCTGCTGGGTATGAAGGCTGGTGCGCCCAAAAGCATCATCGCCACCGGCGCAAAAGTATTTAACACCGGGGTAGACGCGCCAGATACGCTCACAACGGTTTATGAATTTGATGATTTCAACATCCAATGGGAACATGTGATCGGATACGGTGCCGGAATTTATAACCGGGAACACGGCATTGCTTTCCTTGGCAGTAACGGAACCCTTATTGTGGACCGAAAAGGCTGGGAAGTGGTGCCCCAGGGACAAAAAATGGAAGCAATAACCTTCCAGAAATCGTCAGATAACGGCCTTGATTTACACGCTCAAAACTTCATTGACGTAATCAGGTCGGGAAAACTGGAAGACCTCAAGGCCCCAATCCAAATTGGATCCGATGTTGCGATTTTATCGCAAATGGGAAACATTGCCTACCGCACGGGTAACAAAATTGAATGGAATCAGGAAAAAGGAAAATTCGGTGATGCGGCAGCCAACAAATTAATGGGCAAGGACTATCACAATGGATATAAAATGCCGGGTGCGTAGATCACAGTTGGCGATTCCATTCACTACGAAACTCAAACTTATACGTATGATCGAAGAAGTTAAAAACAGCTTGTGGAGCCAGTTCGGTGCGAGTATCGATATGCTGAAAAATGCCATCGCTTTATGGCCGGAAGTCTATTGGCACACAGACAGGAAGTTTTTCTATAATGCTTAATAGCTGTCAGTCTGAGCGGAGTCGAAGCCCACAATATTTCAATTCCAACCCGGTACGATTGGGGCGGTCACCCTGGCGGAGTCGAAGGGTTTTCGACCATTTCAATTCCAACATGGTACGATTGAGGCAGTAGCTGTCAGGCTGAGCGGAGTCGAAGCCCACAATATTTCAATTCCAACCCGGTACGATTGGGGTCCGGTGCGAAAACGGGCTTGTTTTGCAATGAACACACTTTTATTGTTTAAAAACAAGGGGAAAAATCGTCGATGTATGATGGTATGAGATTTCACCGGGGGATCGACGACCGCGGGATGTCCGTAACTTAGGTAACCATCCCGGCGGAACGGCGACTTCCTGAGCGCTAAAAAAGTATTGAAAATATACATCGACGATTCCCGGTATGCGCTGGAACCGGTTATCTGTTCAGAAAATATTCCCTGAATGCAACAACTTCTGCATTCTCCACTTCCAGGTACTTTTCGAAAATTTTATTCCCAACCTGGTCACGAAGCGCTGAGGTTCCCACATCAATTAAACGCAATCCCGTGTCAGTAAGCAGAATATTGTCGTAATACAAACCACCGATTCCGGATGGTCGTCGAAGATCGCGATGAACGAAACCAGCCTTGTGCAATGCTGCCAGTTCGTCCTCAAAAACATCTATCCCTAGTTCCCTTATTTCCACTTCATAAGAACGGAAATCAATGGGTCTGAGGCGTTCCATGACCAACATCTCAGCTTGCAACTCCTCATGGAAATCGAGTCGTTTAAATTTACAACCAGATTATTTACGGCATTGGCATATTTGAGTTTTTTAGCCTCCGAACCAATATCCGAACGGGTATCATCCAGGAAAAGTTTGGCTGCTTCGGTATCAGAAATTGCAATCACTGCGTTGTTGGCTCCTACCGATAATCTCTTTGGATACTTCATAGATTATTAACTGCTTTTCTCAAAGATAATATTTCAATGCCAACATGGTGCGACCAAAGCCTGGAAAATTGGCCTGCCTATTCAGGTTTTTGTGATATTTCAATGCCAACAGGATATGACATTAAACGATACCACCTTAAAGCGTGAGATCCCGTTTCTGTTTCAGGAAAAATTCGGGTTTCAACGCCGTTGGAAGTGATAAAAAATTTAAATGAACAGCAACCTGATTTTTGCCCAGGAAATTATACAACGCACCATTGGCATCCAGGCTCCCGAAACAGTACAGGTTATCCACCGTTTCTATCGGCAGGTACCGGGGTTGCAGCTAGTTGCCTTCCTCGTCCACCGGCTGAAAGCAATGCGTATTGTCCTTACGACTCAACCGCCCCGGAGTGAGTAAGTAAAAAGATTTTGTCATTACCAAATCCCATTAATCCCGAAATCCTGTCTCATTTTCTGATTCATAATCCTGTTAATCCTGAAATCCTATCTCATTTTCTGGTTCATAATCCTGTTAATCCTGTATCCCCTTTCAATCTATAAATCCTGTCAATCCTGAAATCCTGTCTCATCTTTCGGTTTATAACTCCTGTTAATCCTGAAATCCTGTCTCACCTTTCGGTTTATAAATCCTATATTTTCTCCGAACCTCCACAGACTTCCCAAAATTGATCAAAAGTCCAAAATCCAGTCCTGTCGCAGTGAGATAATTCACCAATTGTGCCTCATGAATCGGGTGCAGATTTTCAACTGCTTTCAATTCAATGATAATTTTATCTTCTACCAATAAGTCTGCCACGTAATCCCCCACCAAAACACCATGGTAAAATACCGGTATCCCAAATTTCTGCTGAACCTTGATCTTTCGGATCTGCAATTCTATAAACAACGCATTTTCATAAACTTTCTCTAAAAATCCACTTCCAAGGGTATTGTGTACGGTGAAGGCCGAAGCAATAATCTGATGGGTGAGGTGTTGATCTTTCATGTTGCTTTTTTGACAGGATTACAGGATGCACAGGATTTGCATGTTTATGACGGCTAGCAAAAATTATAGTAACTGGCTTAGCCTAAGTCAAGCACCAAAAAATTCAAAAATGGGCGAAACTCGTCATCCCCATGAGCCTAAATCATGGCTTTCTCATCATCGAGGACGTCTTCCTCCCTTTCGAGGCTGCTATATGATGGAGGAAAGAATTCCGTAAAAACCGCGCAAACCGTAATTCTCTTCAACTTGACAATGAGATTCTTAGTATCCATTGCTTTGAAAAGAACCAATATCAGAAACATTGGAACAGAATTTAGAAATACGATTGCATAAAATTAAAAAACAATTCATGCATAGCCAGCACCTCCACACCGGACCCTCTACCTTAACAATGCAGTGCACCCGACGGGCGGGTCTATTTTTCAGATATTTTCTGATGGCAGCATTTTGCCTTTGTGGCCTGCATATCACTGCGCAGGATCTGGCATTTCCAGGGGCTCAGGGGTGGGCAGCCCATACCCCGGGCGGGCGTGCTGGTAAACTCATCAGAGTCACAAACCTCAACGCGGACGGGCCCGGTTCGTTTAACGAGGCCGTTAAAACCAGCGGAAAGAGAATTGTTGTCTTTGAAGTGGGAGGAATAATCGATCTCAAAGGACAGATTCTCTCTATCGGCGAGCCTTTCCTGACCATCGCCGGACAAACGGCCCCTTCTCCCGGAATCACTTTTATCGACGGAGGCATCAGCATCAAGACACATGATGTTATCGTGCAGCACATCCGGATCAGGACGGGAGCAGCCAGGCATGAAAAAGGCAAATGGGAGCCCGATGGCATGGCCACCAGCGGCGGCTCTAACATCATGATCGACCACTGTACATTTACCTGGGCGGTTGATGAAAACTGCTCCCCTTCCGGTCCACGCTTTAATGGAAATACACCCGAAGAATGGCGGAAAGGCACCTCTCATCGCATTACGCTGAGCAACAACATCATTGCCGAAGGACTGAGCCACTCAACACACGCGAAAGGGGAACATTCCAAAGGAACGCTTATTCACGATAACGCCGAAGAAATTCTGGTTTATGGCAACCTGTATGCGAGCAATCAGGACCGGAATGTGTTGTTTAAGGGGGGATCGCGGGGCATATACGCCAATAACTATGTACACAACCCGGGACGAAACAACGTACGGTACGGACTCGTCAACGAGGAATGGGAAGGGCATGCCCATGAAACCGGCAAAATGACAATCATTGGCAATGTCATGCAGCACGGGCCCAGCTCATCAGATATACCGTTTCTTTATATCGGTAACGGGCCTTGTGAAGCTTACCTGGAAGACAATATTGCAACGCGCGTGAATGGCAAGCCGGCAAAAATGTTTGCCGGTGACAGTGCGAAACTAGTCGTTTCAAAACCTGTCTGGTATGATCCGCTTAAGGTTATCAAAGCAGCAGAGGTGAAAGAATACATCGTCAAAAACGCGGGCGCTAGGCCCTGGGACCGGGATGATCATGACAAGCGCATCATCCATGAAATGCTGACTGCCAAGGGAAAAATTATAGATTCGGAAGACCAGGTGGGCGGTTATCCGCAGTTTAAGCCCACCGCACTGCCTTTCAAAGAAAAGGATTGGGATTTAAAATATATGATCCGGAAGTAATGCGCTAGCCCGGAGCGCTCATGCACAAATTCGCCCCTCTCCATTTTTAAAATTAACCTTTCAAACACGCATCTCAATTACAAGAACGCAATTCCTCCCCAAAAGTCTTCTTTAAAATTTGCGCAACCAAATGATTGCACTATATTTGCAACCACTTAATTGCATTATGACAACAAGAAGAGATGTTTTCCAGGCTATTGCCGACCCGACCCGCCGTCAGATTATCAGCAGGATATCCAAGGAACCGTTAACTATGAACGCTGTGGCCGAGGCTTTCGAAATAAGCCGGCAGGCAGTCTCGAAGCATATGCAGATCCTGACGGAATGCGGACTTGTAGTGATGAAGAATAAGGGGCGGGAAAGGTATTGTGAAGCCAGGCTTGATCAGCTTGAAGAGGTAGCAAGCTGGGTAGGCCAGTACAAAAAGCACTGGGAAAGTCGCTTCAAAGCATTGGATACTTATTTATCTAAAATTCAAACTAAAAAATAGACATGATGAAAGCACCTGTTTCCAAGTCCGATGTTAAAGAAGTTTTGATCACCCATCAGTTCAAGGCACCGGTAGAACTGGTGTTCAAGGCATGGACAGATCCGGAGCAGCTGGTAAATTGGTATGCACCAGATGGCTGTACAATTGAATACAAATATGTTGAGGTAACAGAAGGAGGCTCTTTTCACTCGTGCATCCATGACCCCATCCATGGTGAATGCTGGGTAAAAGGGCTATATCACGAAGTGATCAAAAATGAAAAACTTGTTTTTACGATGGCCCTTTCCAATCGGAACGGGGAGCTAATTGAATCCATCGAAGCGGGTAAAAGTGAAGACTGGCCAAAAGAAACGATCACCACCGTCACCTTTAAGTCAGATGGCGAGCAAACCCAAATTACACTTCATCAGACCGCATCCGAAGTGGAGGCTAAAAAATCAGGTGCATACCAAGGTTGGATTAAAATGTTTAATCGCCTTAACTTACTCGTCGATTTGGATGTGACCGCTAATAAGTGAAAAAAATTCACGCAAAGGCGTTAAGAAAAAAAGAAAAGATCGCAAGCCCTCCTTTCCGGATCCGCCCGGCGCCCCAGTCACATCTCACATCTCACATCCCGGTCACCTCAGCACCTCACACCAAAATTCCTTTTACCAACTTACCCGCGACATCTGTAAGCCGGTAACGGCGTCCCTGATGCTTGAACACCAGCTTCTCATGGTCCAGTCCAAGTTGATTTAAGATGGTAGCATGCAAATCGTGCACGTGCACCGGGTCCTTGATGATGTTGTATCCGAAATCATCCGTCTCGCCAAAAGTAATGCCCGGTTTGATCCCTCCTCCGGCCATCCATATCGTAAAGGCCCTTGGATGGTGATCGCGCCCATAATTTTCCTTGGTAAAACCTCCCTGGCAGTAATTAGTCCTGCCAAATTCTCCACCCCAAATGACCAGCGTTTCGTCCAACAAACCTCTTTGCTTCAAGTCCGTCACCAGAGCAGCGGATGCCTGATCAACGTCCAGGCTTTGCGCCCTTATTTCCGTTGGCAGATTGGAATGCCCATCCCATCCCTGATGGTAAAGCTGTACAAACCGGACTCCTTGTTCCGATAATTTCCTGGCAAGCAAACAGTTCGCTGCATAGGTCCCGGGAAGCAGGCATTCCGGACCGTACATTTTCACAATAGATTCCGGCTCCTTACTCATGTCCGTAACTTCGGGAACGGCTGTTTGCATTCTGAAAGCCATTTCATATTGCTGGATCTTGGTAACAATTTCAGGGTCGGCAAACTCGCCGAAGGAACCTCCGTTCAATACAGCTAATTTATCCAGCATCTGGCGACGCTCACTTCTGTCCATTCCATCCGGATCACCGAGGTACAACACCGGACTTTCACCGCTACTAAACTGTACACCCTGATGCACCGAATCGAGAAACCCGTTGGTCCATAATTTAGAATAAACTCCTTGGCCATTTCCAATTCCCCGGGATAACAAAACGCAGAATCCAGGCAGGTTCTGATTTTCGCTGCCCAAACCATAGCTTAGCCAGGACCCCATACTTGGACGGTTACCAACCTGGGCTCCGCTCTGAAAAAATGTAAGGGCTGGGTCATGGTTGATCGCATCCGTATTCATAGACTTTATGATGCAGATGTCATCGGCAATCTTCGCGGTATGAGGCAACAGTTCACTCATCCAGGCCCCAGACTTTCCATGTTGTGCAAAATTGAAAATGGAACCCGCCAATGGAAACTTGGACTGATTGGCAGTCATCCCCGTCAATCTCTGACTACCCCTCACCGACTCCGGCAAATTCTCCCCAAACATTTTATTCAGGAGAGGTTTATTGTCAAAAAGCTCGTACTGTGACGGAGCGCCGTTTTGAAACAGGTAAATGACCCTTTTGGCCTTCGGCGCGAAATGAGGTAAACCAGTTAAAATATCATTCACTCCGCTTTCTCCACCCCCTTTGAACAGGTCGGGTATCATCAGAGAACCCAGGGCGGCACTTCCCAGGCCCAAACTAAGTTTGGACAAAAAATGCCTCCTATTGGTATTCATTCCAAAATCAAAAACCGGCTTTTCCATGTTATTGGCTTTTAGCTTTTAGCTTCGTTGTTCTTCCAATTGAATAGTACTCCTTTTTCTAATCCCCTTTTTAAACCATTACTTATCGACAAAACATGCCCTCCAATCATCAATAAGCAGATTTAAGCTAACAGCTAATAGCTAATAGCTAATAGCTGAACTATGATTTTGTGATCGTCTCCTCCATGTTGTACATCGTACTGATCACCCGCATCAATGCTGCCGCTTCTTCTGTTTTAATTCCTTTCTCATGGGCGTATTCACCCACATTCAGTACCCGTTGCGCCTTCTTTTTGTCTTTAGAAAATTTGAGCAGTTCCGTATTGTAATAATCCACCAGCAGATTCACCTCCTTATCTGTGGGAACCCGGCATACAATCCGCTGAAATAATTCTTTAATCCTGCCTTCGGTGGACACCTTCCGGCCCACGCTCCGCTCTGCCAATACACGCGATGCTTCCAGCACCGTGGGGTCATTCAGCATAATGAGTGCCTGCAGGGGTGTATTTGTTTTTTGCCTCTTCACCTCACAGTGATCACGGCTGCTGGCGTCAAATACGATCATACCCGGTGGCGGCAGGGTGAGTTTGATGAAGGTATACATTCCGCGCCGGTACAACTGACCCCCTTTATCCTGGACATAGGTTCTCAGACTGCCCCTGTTGGCTGTGGTAGCTTCCCATATCCCTTTGGGCTGATAAGGCTTCACACTCGCCCCACCGATTTCCGGATTGAGCAATCCGCTGCTGGACAAGACAATATCTCTGATCATCTCGGCCGGCACACGGTAACGGGCTCCTCTGGACAGATAAATATTTTCAGGATCCTTTTCCTTCTTTTCTTTTGTCAATTTCGATGACTGGCGATAAGTGGCCGACGTAACGATCTGTTTAACAAGCCGTTTCACATCCCATCCATGGTTCATGAAGTCTACGGCCAGCCAGTCGAGCAGAGCCGGATGCGTGGGTAAATCACCCTGCATCCCAAAGTCGCCGGCACTTTTTACAATGCCCCTGCCAAAGAACTCCTGCCAGACCTGGTTCACAAACACACGTGCCGTCAGCGGATTTTCTTTGCTTAACGTCCATTGGGCCAATCCCAGCCGGTTTCTGGCATATTTGTTAGTGTCGTATTTCATTACCGCTGCCAATCCACTTGCAGTCACTACCTTACCAGGCGCATCATACACCCCGCGATTCAGGATATGTGTAGTTCTGAGTGTATCCCTTTCGCCCATCACTGAAACGGATATCATACTCGTATCTCGGCTATTGATAAAAGTAAGTAGGTTATTCACTTCCTCTTTCGTGATGTCCAGGAGAGGTGATATGGCCAGTCCATTACCTTTTGCCCTTTCCTGTCCCGCCTCCTTTGAATTATTGAAAAACGCGAACAAACGATAATAATCCTCCTGAGAAATCGGATCGTACTTATGATCGTGACATTGGGCGCATTCAACGGTAAGCCCCATTAGGCCAGAACTAAAAGTTTTTGTCTTGTCGAGATGATATTCTACCCGATATTCCTCAAAAATGATACCAGCTTCTTCGTTGTATTTATGGTTTCGCAGGAACGCGGTGGCCAATATTTGTTCCTTCGTTGCATTGGGCAGCATGTCACCGGCCAGCTGCCAGGTAATAAACTGATCGTAAGGCATATTCCTGTTGAAGGCGCTGATCACCCAGTCGCGCCACGGCCATTGCGTTCTTGCATTGTCATTCTGATAGCCGAATGAATCTGCAAACCTGCCTATATCAAGCCAGTATAAGGCCATTTTTTCTCCATAAGCCTTTTGAGCGATCAATTCATCAACCACTTTTTCATAGGCCTTTTCACTTCCGTCTTTTTCAAATTTCTGTTGCAAGGCAAGCGAAGGAGCCAGGCCTGTCAGATCAAACGAAAGCCGTTTCAGCAGTTGTTCCTTACTTGCCTGCTCACCAGGTTGAAGTCCTTGCTCCTCCATTTTCTCGAGTACAAAATAGTCGAGCTCATTTTTTGGCCATTTGCCATCCGACACTTCGGGTAAGGGACTTTGCTTGGGTGCCACAAACGCCCAGTGTTTTTCATATTTCCCTCCCTGCTCAATCCACCTTTTCAGCAGCGTAATTTCATTTTCTGCCAGAAGACTCAGGTGAGATTCTGGTGTGGGCATCTGATATTCGGGATCAGGGGAGGTGATGCGTTTATAAACCTCAGACGCCTCCGGGTTGCCCGGAACAATGGCAAAGCCCTTTCCGTCTTTCAGTTTGGCATACGCACTTTCAGCCATATCCAACCGAAGACCCGCCTCTCTTTTATTGGCATCGGGCCCGTGACAGGCAAAACATTTATCGGATAAAATGGGGCGAACATCGAAGTTGTAGCTGACCATCTTATCCCTGCCAGCCTTTTGAGAAGTTCCGTTTTTCTGAAAACAGGAGACCGCCCACATGATGACTAATCCAGCAAGTGTTATTGATATGGTTTTCTTGTTCATTAAAGCCGGGCGGTATTTTATAAAAACTTCCTAAAGTACTGTTTTTTATAAATACTGCCCAGAAAAAATAGCCGTAATATTGAATATGCCTGTTAATCGTGCATCTGGCGTGGCGGGTTTCTCTCGTTGTGCCGCACTTCCATTTTCCAATATTCGGTCTTTACAAGTTCATAGTAGCTGCCCCAAGACGCTTACCTCTCATTCAAATCATTGATGAGCAAATCTCTGACCCTTGAGGAAATATATCGTTTATTGTCCATAACATAGAGCAGGCACGACAATAGCTCTTCCTCCCCGGCTCGCTTGGCTACGTAGGCAGTGATTCCCTGCCTAAAGTATGACAGTACCTGGAAATGGTGAATGTTATCGGCATAAAGGACCAGAGCACTCTTCGAGAATTTTTCTTTGATTCTTTTGAAAATTCTCGGATTTACCCTTTCGCATTCCGGATCCAGACCAAAGAGAATCACCGATACATCACCCGGAGCACCGAATACAGATAGTTCCTTCACGCTCCTTATTTCATGAACATTCGCGAGAGGATAATGTTGTTCCACCAATAGTTTCAATCCCAGACGGATAATAGGTTGACGATCATAAATCAGAAGCGTTTTCATACTGACATTTCGGTTACATTAAGTCTAATAATTTATTTCACAAACCTTTTTAAGTTCCGAGTTGGGTTTCAGAAAATGGGAAAACATTTTCCAGAAAGCTATTTTTCTGTCTTTTAGTGTTTTGATAAACCTATTGTGAGTTATCTTTTTTCTCATATACCACCAGGCTCTTTCTACCGCATTTAAGTCTGGACTATATGGAGGTAAAAAGAACAGTTCGAGCTTTGGGTTCTTTTCCAGCCAGGCATTTATCCTTTTTGCATGATGGTATGCAACATTATCCAAGACCATAATAATCTTAGGCGCTGTCTTGTAGGTTCGCAACACCTTTTTCAAGTGCTTCTTGAAACTATAGCTATTGCCCCTATCTGCAAAACTTACTGTAATTTGGCCTGTGCCATAATTGTAGCTACCAAAGACCGTTTGCCTTTCCCGGTTACGTTGCTTACAAACTACTTGTGGTTGAGTGCCTTTTTTTGACCAGCAATAACTCACTGTAGCTGTGTTGGACAATGAGCATTCGTCCTCATAAAGCAATGTGCTCTCAGGGTTTTCCAGAAGTTTTTTTTAAAGCCTCTTTAAATTGATCCTGCTTTACTGCATCTGTTTCAGGAAATATGCCCCTGCCTTTCTGATAAGTGAATCCCAAAGCTTTAATGATGTTGTAGATCTGGGCTTTCTTATAAGTTATTTGATAATTTTTCGCAATCCACTCTATTAGCATAGGGCCCGTCCAGCTGGCACTGTTATAACCATGATTCGTCGGTGATTCTTCTGATAATAAAATACCGATCCGATTTCTTTGAACTTCACTAAGGCGAGCAGTGCGCCCACGACCTTCTTTATCTCGTAAGCCCTCTATGCCCTCTTTTTCAAACCGATGGACCCAGTTGGTTATTTGCTTGAAGCTGGTATTGTATAAATCTTCCAGCTTTCTGCTGGGTTGACCCAACGAAACTTGATATACAGCATACAATCGAATTCCGATCGTATACCTTTCATCATCTCGAAAAAGAGCCTTAATTTCCTCGGGCTTATAATTCCCCACTTTTAATACAGGTCTGGACATGATCTTATCAGTTTGATTCAATCCAAACATACAAAATATATGTGTATTTATTTAATAGACTTTATGTAAATGAACTCACTATGACAACTGGCAAACCAGTATCATTATGTCATCTAAATTAGTAACCTCTGTTGAGCTAAGAAACCTCTGTTTGTTCAAGTGCGCCTTTGAGTTAGGGACAGCGCCGTTTCAATTATGCAACAATTATACTTCGCAATTCTAAAACCGGTTTACCGGTCAAACCATTCAAGTATTTCTGTCTTCCGGTCTCTGGCGAAAGGGATCAGGTCCAGAGAGCGTAGCAGCAGATATCCTCCGTCACGGGTGATTACTTTGTCAACAAAAACCATATTTACCAGATGTGATTTGTGCACCCTTATAAACCCGAACGGTGTAAGCTGACTCTCGTAGTTCTTGAGTGTTTTTGAGGAAAGCAGACTCTTTCCGTCCTGAAAAACAAACCTGGAATAGTTTTCCTCACCCACGACCTGAACTATTGCGCTGATAGAAATCAGATTGATACTTTCGAGGGTATGAATGGATATCTTACTATTCTGCTTGGCTATGATATCATTTAACGATGGCTTGGGATCCCTTTCACGATTCATTTGTAGTTGTTTCCACGCAATAAACTTATTGATCGTATTCAGGAGTTCTTCTTCTTTGACAGGTTTGAGGATATAATCAAATACCTGTAGCTTGATCGCCATGATGGAGTAGCCTGAGAAGGCTGTCACGTAAACCATCGGAATGTTTAAATGTCTGATCTTCTCCAGAACATCAATCCCGCTCATTTGTGGCATTTCAATGTCGGAAAAAATAATATCCGGTGCATTTTCAATGATCGATCGATATGCAATGTGCGGAATAGTAAATATCTCTATTACATCGAAATAGTCCGTTACACTCGTGATTTTTGCTTTTAAGAGTTCGCCAGAGCGAGCTTCGTCTTCAATAATATATGCCGTTGCCATGAATAAATTATATTGAAGGAATGAGATACTATTGACATTTTATCAACAGTGGTAGGCAGAGAATATCATTGCAACCAGGGCTGCAATTTTACCTTACAAAGATGCATCAATCATCTTTGGAGCACAATTTTGTCATTATCTGATTTTAGAGCCGGAAGACGCATCCTCACGGTGGTACCAGCATAGTCCTCGTGTTTGTCCATGATTTCCAGGTATGATTCCACATTAAACATCTCAGAAATAATCGCCAGCCGTTTTTCGGTATGTGATATTCCCACATGACCAGAACGCGGATAATCGGTATGCCGCAATTGCTCTGCGATCCGCCGACCCGCTCCGTTATCATCTATTTCAATTTCGAACAGACTACCACTTTCCTTGCTGATAACGATGTTGATTTGTCCGCCTGTTTTTTTTCTGTTCAGTATTCCATGCTTAATTGCATTTTCTACAATGGGCTGGATTATCAAAGGCGGAACCAGCAACACATCCGGATCAACTTCCGGGGCCACCACAATTGAGTACACGAAACTGTTCTCTGTTCTGGATTTTTCCAGGTTAATATACAATTCCAGAATTTTGAGTTCATCACTTAGCGGTATCATTTGGTTCGGCGACTTGTCTACAACGAGCCTGAGTAGATCACTGAAATTAAAAAGAACCCTGCGGGCAGATTTCGAGTCATTTTGATACAGGAAGTAGTCGATCAGGTTGAGACAATTAAAAATAAAGTGTGGATTCATCCCCTTTTGAATTGAAACCATCTCTGCTTCAATCGCTCTTGCTCTCAGGGTCATGGACTCCAGGCGTGTCTGATAATTTCTGGTAATAACCGCCGTGATAATAAACCCATTAAATATTGATATGCCAATGATCATGGGGAATACGAGCAGAAATGCGGGTGCAATCTCCCACCCCCAGGAGGGTGCAAAGCACGAAAGGATAAATGCAGCTTCAAGAAACACACTCAAAAAACAAAGTCCAATGATGTATATTCTGAACGCATTTCTGATCTCGCTCCGAATTTTGATCAGGTGAATAATATATATACCGGAAATGATCGGCTCGAGCGTTATTGCCAGATAATTCTCAATGTAAAATAGTTTTGTAGAATAGGAGAATATCAATAAACAGAAAGCTACTACCACTGAGACGACCGCCAATCTGCGTGTTATCTTATTATTTAACATCACCCATTTGCCGGTATCGTAAAAACCTCGCACGGACATAAAATTACAGGCGAGTGCCAAAAAAAGAACAAAACAGTCGAAGTTGATCAGCAATTTCGGGTCATCGAAGCGGGAATCATCAATGTGAATCGGATACTGGTAATAGCACAGTATAAAGAATGTAAGGGTAAACAGCAGGCCTATCGCGTGATAAGAGTAGGACCAGTTTTTAGATAGAAAAAAAAGGACCAGCAAATGAAGAACCGTGGTAATCAGCACACCGACTAGCGGAAAAATAATTTTGGGGTAAAACTCCTCTGACAACCTGAAATTAAGTTGCCATTCGAGAAGCTCCTTCTGAGATCGAAGATTTGCCAGCAAAGGACTGTAATTGAAATTATTATACTTCCTGCATGCTATCAGATACCCGCCTTTTGAAATATCAGCCGGATTCTCGTATAGGGTGACATATTCCCTCCCAACTCCGGCAGGTAATACACTTGAAGGAACATATTTTCCACCTGTGTGCATTTTTTTCCATGTTCCTGCCCCTACCGCATAAACATCAATATAATCCTGGTATCCGGTAATAAGGATATTTCGGGAAGTGTCTCTTCTCAAAATGATTTCCGGAACATATATCCATACAGACGTCCCGGGAGAAAAATGTTTGGTCTCGATGGTGCGTGAGTATCTGCCATTTTTAATCAAATCGATAATAACTGGAATATTTTCAGATTTCAGCGGTTGATCATAGATGCAAACAATTTTTGCTATTCTGTCGGTCGACATTCCTGATGCAGATGTAGCTTGCAAAGTGGCCATTACTACAAACACATGAACGGATACTCTTCCAGGAGTTATAGGATGAAGCCGCCGGGAACTATACAACAACGCTCTAAAAAGAAATTCACCTATTTTTTGGTACATGATTTGACTCCTTGCTGTTGGGATGAAACGAGGGGGAAATCAGGGAGCTGGCTAACGATAGGTCTCAACGGGTGCACATCAAAACTTGCCTATGGGATCTTTTGTCTTCTCACGGTGCTACGCAGTTCAATGCTGTCATTTACTTTTATAAAAAAATAGCTGCTTTCACTGTCGGCACGGTTAATCCGGCTTGCAACACTTTCAGGCGCTATCATGAAAATGATCGATGGAGTGCTTATTAAAATTAAGGATGATCAGACTGATGGTCTGGTTTTAGTAAAGCTCAAATAAATCGTTGATGAATTCCTGCATTGCTATCTTATGGAATGTGTGTTTAAGGCGACCCAACAATTAACTGTAATAACTAACACTAGATCTGACAGTTGAGTTTTTTTAGGGATTGCTCAAAAAATGATTTTGGGAAGAAGGGGCTGGAAAACTAACAGCCCCTTTATCATTTTCGTCGGTCAGAGTATTCCTGGCGAGTTGCTCTCCAGCAGAGCTCGTTTCCGCTTTCTCTGACATTATAAAGTTATTACTTTTATCAAAAAGCTCATTCACATTTTTACTTTTTGCGATTGCCTTACTTTCTGAAAAGGTCTGCATTGGTGTTTTCCCATAACAATATCTACCGCTATGTGCTCTTTCTGAATTGTAATACTCCATCCATTTATCCATATCAAGTTGCAGAGATTCTAAGCTATTGTAGATTTTTTTTCGGAATGCAATAGCATAAAATTCTTCCTGCATGGTGCGATGAAAACGCTCGCAAATCCCATTCGTTTGTGGGCTCTTAGCCTTTGTTCGAGTGTGATCAATATCCTCGATATTTAAATAAAGCTGGTATTCATGCTGTTCCTTCGCACCGCAATACTCTGTGCCTCGATCCGTCAGTATACGTAGTAAATCAACTTGTTGGTCCTGATAAAATGGCAAAACTTTATCGTTGAGCATATCAGCAGCAACCAATGCATTTTTGCGATCATAAACCTGCGTAAAAGCTACGCGGCTGTATGTGTCAATAAATGTTTGCTGATAAATCTTACCAACACCTTTTATATATCCGACATAATAAGTATCCTGAGCGCCCAGATAACCTGGATGATGAGTTTCTATTTCACCTCTGCTTTGCTCTTCTTCCTTTTTACGTTCCAGTGCTGCGACTTGTATATCGGTCAGAATTATTCCCTCCTGGGCGACCTTTGCATCAAGTGCTTTTAAACGCTTTTGAAACGTTTCCAGATCATGGCGAACCCAGACACAGCGAATGGTTGAAGGTGCAACTGAAATTCCTCTTTTCCTTAATTCATTAGATGCACGTTGTTGCCCGAACGCTGGCGATTCAATGGCGTAGGCTACTACCACATCCTCAATCTGCTTTTCGATCCTGTTCTTTAACAGCGGTTTACTTCTGCTTATTTCTTTCAACGCCAATTCTCCACCTTCATCATACAGTTTTTGAAAGCGATAAAAGGAATCTCTCGAATAGCCCATTACTTTACAGGCATCGGATACATTTCCCAACTTTTCGGCTAATTTTAACAAGCCAAGTTTGGGTTGAATTAACTTTTGCGTTGTCGTCATAACTTAACTGATTTTATGGTTAGTAAATTTACTAACTGTCAGATTAAGTCTCAACTATTACAAATTAACTTTCAGAAGTGTTGGGGATGGATCGCGATTCTCTCACGCCCCATCCCCACACATGCTTTGATTTAATTTTTCAGCACACTACGTGTAATCGTAGTACCACTTTTAAGTGTGAACGTCAATAAATACATGCCTGTATTCAGATTGCTCATATCGATTGAGCGTTTGATAACACCGCTGTTGGTGTAGACAGCTGCACCTGCCATATTATACAAAACCACTTTCTGAATCTGATCAAGCCCATCGGTATCCAGGTTCAGCATGGTAGTTACTGGATTGGGATACATACGCACACCTGTCGTGCCCATGAAAATAGAACGCACCTTGCTATACGTGAAACTTTGATCCAGATCCACCATTTTCAAACGATAGTAATTTACCCCATTTCCAGGGGCCTGATCTGTGTAATTGTAATCGGACCGCGTATTCGAGCGCTCCCTGGCAGATACCTTCCCGATGGCGTTCCAGCTACGGGCATCTACACTTCGTTCGATGTCAAAATGTGAACTATTGGTTTCTGATGAGGTCTCCCAGGTCAACTGTACACGTGACTCCGAGTTAGCCACACTGAAGTTGATTAACGTTACCGGTAGCGGGGTATTCCAGGAAAGGGTGTAGGTGGCCGGAGTTGGATCGTCTACACCCGCTGCGTCAGCATAAGCATACGAAAAACTTACAGATGAATAGCCACTTCCGGTAAGCTCAATGGTAAGGAGTGAAGGATCGGCAATAGTCTGACCAACGATTACAGGATTACCATTATACCATAATTCTCCGTTAGCCGGTAAGCTGGTTATAATCACGCCTGATGGATCTGTGATGGTACCATTGGCTCCCTGATAGTCGCCATCCTCAGGATCATCACCGGACAACAGAGGTGGATTGGAACCGCCGGTTAGAGGGATGGTGGCATTGGCAAGTGGCTGTGCTATTGTAGTGGTATGAACATCACTATCCGGCTGCTGTTCGATGCCAAAATTAGCCTGATTCATATTGCCCGCCCCCACGATCAATGTAAGCGATCCATTGGGGCTTAAGTCACTACCCGTGTTATCACAGCAATCTTCTCCAACAGTTTCCCAGCCATCGGTTCCGGCTCCGGCAAAGGGTGAGGACGGGCTGCCATTTGGATCAATACCCAGAATAACCGTATAGGTTGTATTGGGTGTAACATTGGCGAACTGATAGGTTCCGCCAGGTTCCACGGGAATGGTTTCAACAAGCGTGGATCCGTTGTACAAACTCACATAAAGTTGAGTTGTTCCGGCTATGCTGATTGGATCTCCATTAACCTGCGAATCGGCCTGGCCATTCTTATCATGAAAAACATTTCCACAAATGGAAGGATTAATGGTCGCCGAAGTTACGCTATTGATACAATTGGTAGCACCGGCAAAACGCACATAAACTGTGTAAGTTCCAATCGCAAGGTCATCGAACAGTGCTTCAGATTGCCAGGTAGTGCCGTTGACGCTATACTCATAAGCTGCACTGAGTGGTGCAGTGATCTCAATCGAGCCTAGCCCATCTATGCAGCTACCACTTTGAACCACAATGGTTGGGGTTGGCGGAGTAAGCGAGAAACTGATGTCGTCCAACGCCAGATCATTTCCATTTCCACCTAAACCATTATTACTGATAACCAAATCGATATCCGAGGAGGATCCCGAAAATGAAAAACCATATTGCTGCCAGGTTCCTGGTTCAGCACTGCTTGTTAATTCACCAGTACTATAAGTACCTAGTATGGCCTGTGTCACGTGGTCATAAACAGTGAAAGTAACATTCGGGTTTACCGCAGCGGAGGCGGTCAGGTTTACGATCCATGCCGAAAAGGTGTAATTAGCCCCAGGTATGATTCCTGTAAAACGACGGCGGAAGAATTCTCCCTTGTCGTACCCTGCATTTACAGCATACATATAGCCTGTGTCTCCATCTCCTGGAGTATGATCAACAATCCCTGCGGCACCCGACCACGTATTGAAATCCGGATTGCCCCGGTTTACAATCTTATAATATCCATCTTCACCAGGTGCATTACCTGAAAGGTAGTGATACGTTGTTTGTCCATCCACGGGAATACCATAACTTCCTACGGGGCCAGTTCCAAACGTCTCCAGATACGCATCTGCACAGTCTGTTGTCATGAGGAAGGCATTAATCTCGCCGGTCTGGAAAACAACGTGCACAACTTCACCAGCGGTGACCGTGATGATTGCCTTCCCCGCCTCCTGATCCGAGTCAGAGTCAGCACTTGGATCGTAAACCAAAATCTTCTGCAAATCCCATCCACCTGGCACTACTTCGGTAATTGTATATGTTCCAGGAGCAACAGGGATTAGCTGAGAGTTGCCGGCTGTGGAGGCGGTCTTAACTCTTTCATCATCAATGTATGTTACTTCGGAACCATCAAATGCCCGGGAAAAAATATTGTAGAAGGGATATGGACCGGCTGCCGGCGTCCAGCCACTCCCATTTCCCCAGCCCCCGCTATTCATGGTGAGCCATAACGAATTTCCGACCCCGCCTGTCAGTCCGCTGCCATCAAAAGATCCCAGTTCTCTACTCCATGTCGTGCCTGAAACGTATTTGTGAACATACCACCCGGAAGGTTCAGATGCATTGTCGTATACGGTGGCATAAATTTCTCCATTTTCATTTACGGCCAGGTCTCTATGATTGCCATTACCAGCAGAACCAAGATTTGTCACTACATGGGCAGGTGTGATCTGTCTGATTGTTCTTGTGCCACTATTGGTAAGCCTAACGTAAACATGGCCATTTGCCGGATTAACATCTATCGCTGATAAGGTTCCCGTAAAAGTCTCATAGGTAGACCAGGAGGTTCCCGCCCCACTGTACTTGTAAACATTTGCAACATTGTTAACAACATACGGTGTCGCTGTCCATCCACTGCCAATATCTGCAGAAGCCGACGGGAATTGCCCTGATGCCGATATCTGGGTTGATACTGCACCCGTGTAAGCGTAAACCGTGCCATTGGTGCTGATGTAGAAACAGGTACTCCCCGGACCGCCATCTACCCGGAACGCGTTAGTAATTCCGGTGCTTACCCAATTTGGGGTTAACACATCACGATAATACAAATTATTGGTATTGCTCACTGCCCATAGTCGACCATTTTGAGAGGCTCCAATATCTGTAAGAATAGTTTGTGAGGGATCGTCGTTCAGTGTAAAATTTGCCACTGAGGTAGAGCCACCTGTTACCGAGTAAGTAATAGGCGGGCTTCCAGCTTCGTTGAGCGTTTTGGAGTGCACATAAATGTAGCCCTGCTGAGCGTTCGCTTGGTTTCCAGCACCACCGGATGCAATTAAGAGCATCATTAAAATATATCGAAGTACCTCTACTCCATATACGTGCTTAGCTTGTAAAATTTTCATGTCCTTTGTTTGTTAAATTTGTTAACCTGCTCGCCTGTTAAATGATGAAATAATAATTTACTGTGATCCCATTCGTTTTCGAGGCCATTCCGCACTACCTCCATTCGTTACTTCTTTTCGCGTTCCATATTCCCAGGTGGGTTCCTGAATTATTCTTAAACGAATAAATTTGATCATCTACAAAATTCCATGCTTTCTCACCCTCATACAATCATCTGAAATGGGTATTCTGCTGCCAACAATGAAAGAAAATATACTATGCAGATAGTAGACCTTTCCACCCCCTATTTCAGCGGCTAAGCATATCGAACTAGTACTACTTTTGCATGATCGTGGCGCCTCAAATCACACAGGTTCTGCATACACAAGATCCTGTTTTAGTGATTCAACCAATGGCAAAACCAATTCCGGAAGTTTCAGTATCGGATTTTCCAATTTTGGAAATTGGTATCCTTAGCCCTCAAAAAATACAGCAGTCATCAATCACCCCCCTTTTTGCTTTTTCATTACACTACGCAGTTCAATGATGTCCCGAACTTTCAGTTTCTGAAAAATAGTTGCTTTAACGGTCGATACGGTTGATGCTTTCAGATGAAGCGTTTCCGCGATTTTTGAGGTGCTCATGCCATTACTGAGATAATTTGCTACCCTCAGTTGCTTTGTGGTAAGGCCACGAAGTTTTGTCACCTCCTTTTTTTTATTAAAAACAAATTGGTTCATTATCTCCTCCTCCACTACCGAGTTTAGATAATACCTCTTTTTCAACACATTGTCTACACAATTGACAATCTCAGACAAATCATCCCCCTTAAGAACGTAACCCTGGACACCCGTTTTCAGCGCCTTTATCACATCACCGGCAGCTACCTTTTCTCCGAAAATAATAACAGGTACGGCTGGAAAATTCTTCTTACATCCCTGTATTATCTTATTATGATACTGGTCGATAGTGTCTTCATAAAAACTTAGAATGATCAGATGAAAGGTGTGGTCTTTGTACGCCTCACAAAAATCCTTCATGTTATTTTGGGTATGAATAATAGTCTCATCAAATCGATCCCTGATACTGACGCCAAGTCCGGCAGCCATTACAGGATATTTCTCAATCAGTCCAACTGAAAGCATATTATGGTGGGGTTTGGTTTGTTTTGCGTTAGACAACACAGCCAAGAGAATGGCTTCAACGCGGATAGTTCATTTATTGTTTGGCAAGCTCCGACCGACCCAAATGGAGCGATTGATCGGTAGTATACGCCTGCCTCTTTGGAACGGTTCTGGCAAGACACCCATTGTCTACGAATGTACTTGTTAAGGTATCCGGTGTATAAGCTTTGCTTCTAAAGAAAGTAAACTTAAGCAGCAAAAAATACGCTCAATAAAGATGGGTATCCTTAAAATACCAGTGTGGTTTGTTTTCATTATTGTTTAGTTGTTGTATGAATTTATGTTTGTTGATAAAATATTAAGATTCAGCACATGTGGAATATATCGTGCCTTTTACTTTATATTTTTATAGCTCAGATGCTGCTTGTGATACGCCAATGCAAGTCCCGGCGTGATCTTCGTAATAATATCTGACTATCGAAATAGCTACCGACTTGCCTTTGTTGTAATCAATTTACTGTAAGTCACTACCCGATGAGATCCAGTTCGGAAGAAGCATTTGCAATATTTCGTTGCTGATATATTTTTTTCCCATTCTGACTTCATTAATACATTTTAATAACTCTGTTGTATCTGAAAGTTTTCCAATAAACCCGGTAACACCTGCCTTATAATATCTGGTAAGGCGCGCCTGATCGAGGTTATCATCAAAAAAAACAATCTTGGCCTGGGGGTTATAAATTTTCAATTCCATGATCAGCCTGTCTTGATTATTTGGCCAGTCTTCTGTGT
Source organism: Dyadobacter sp. 32 (assembly GCF_902506755.1). Lineage (GTDB taxonomy): Bacteria > Bacteroidota > Bacteroidia > Cytophagales > Spirosomataceae > Dyadobacter. The sequence goes on from NZ_LR735258.1 coordinate 2,448,369, forward strand.
GCCCAACAATATACAAGTCCGATTTTTTTACCAAACTCTCCCTTTTGAGTTGATGAAAACTATCAAACCCTTTGATCATAACATCCATAAAGTTTTTTTTAATGAGCACCTCCAAGCCGGCCCTGATGATCTGGTGCTTGTCAATAATTGTAAGACTGTCCATAAATCGATTTGTTGAGAAAGTCAAAATTTCACACACGCATAAGCCACGACCCTATTCCATCGAAAGGGATCAAAGTCGAACAAATTTGACTCATCAAAGTTCTTGTTTACTATACTTGCAGGCAATCATCCCAAACAAGTATTTTACTACCCTGATTGCCCGAAAATCTACTATATTTGTAGTACACCTCTATATTCTTCTAAATCCTACCTTTGTGTAATATCCGAATCCTTATGCACAACATATCCTACATACCCGCCACACCGGTCATGCTTATAGACGACCATATCCTGGTAGCCGAGGGATTAAGGGAACTTTTACTAAAAATATTACCTCCTGATTCTGTTATCAATGTTTTTTCATCCATAGACAGAGCTAAGGAAAGCCTGGAAGCGCAACCCTATGGGATTGTCATTACGGACCTGGTCATGCCCGGGCAAAGTGTGATGAATTTCATAACCACCACACGTCGACAGTATGCAGATATTATCATACTGGTAATTAGCAGTGTTATGGACACCAGTAGTATCAAGGCGTGTCTGGCAGCAGGAGCTAACGGCTACCTGAGCAAAGCAACCGACCCACGAGAAATAAAACTGGCACTAGAGTACACCAACAGGGGACGTAAATATATTAGCGGCGATTTGAGCGGACGCCTGGCTGACAGCATTTTATCCACCGAAAATACGATACTAACAAACAAAGAATTAGAAATTATTCGACTGATTGCTGCTGGAAATAAAACTAAAAATGTGGCCGAAATGCTATTTGTAAGTCCAATTACAATCATGACGCACAAAAGAAATATCATGAGAAAGCTTAACCTCCATTCCTCCACAGAATTGGTTAAGTATGTATACGAGAACAATTTGATTTAGACCCCGCTTTTATCAGGCACCGTTGACAAACCTACCTGGGTATGAGCGCATATCCTGCCCCACTTCATCCATCATCTTACTTATGAATAAAATAACTGCATTTCTGGCTAGACATAAGACACTCCTGGCTTCCCTGATTTTGTCGCTTCACACCCTGGCCAGCCGGGGCCAGAACGAAGTTATCCATGATCAGGACTGGAATAACTTATTGAACCAGCATCGCTCAGGTACTCTTCACGACACGATCTATTTGATTAAGGCACAAGCCCTCACGGAAAAATCGTTCAAAGACCCATCACTAAAGGAAAAATTGACCAGGTATCGGGAAATAGCCTGGAGTAACGAAGATTACAGACCATTTCGGGTAAAATACTATGCATTTTTAGCCAATCATGCGACGGCTGTACATAAGGAAGGCTTTACCATTTATTACCTGGAGAAAATGGAGAAAGAATTACAGGAAATTAAACCTTACACCAACTCTTTAAATCAACCGCGATTGCTACTTTACATTTATGGAAGGAATAACCATATCAATCAAGACAAACGTATAGCAATCATAGATAGTGTAATGCCATTTTTAAAATCCCTGCCATCGATTCTTTCAAAATCTCCTACTCCTGTTAATACCTGCGTAAACGCCTTCACCATTCTAAAACATGCCTCGAACCTGTACCTGGAACGAAAGGATACATTGAGAGTTCTTGAATCCGTAAATCTGGCAAAACAAATATGGACCCAATTAGAAAAAATTAAAGGGCTCGACAAAGGCAAAATGGAGCAGTGCCAGATGTCTCTTTTTCTTACCCAATGTGCTGGTGCCAGAATTTTATCTGACAATAAAAAAGAGGAAGAAATATTAAAAAATGCCTACAAAATAATCACTTCCAAAAATCAGGTTACTCCACTGTTTAAAGACCCTTTTGAAAGGACTATTTTATCAAACCTAATAGATTTTTATATTTACCAAAACGATCTTGATAGCACGAATCACTACTTTTCAAAATTTAGAGATAAAGTAAAATCCTATAAAACAAATGAATCTGGTGATGGTACAAAATTCCTGCTCTACTCGGGCAAAGTTCATGCCATGAATAAAGACTACATGGCTGCTTATGACGATGTTCTTAAGGCTTATGAAATCAATGATTCCATTATTTCAGTAAAAATGACAGACACCCATAATAATTTGTTTGCCCACCTCATTGCCGAACAAAGCAAAGAAGATTTGATAAAGTCGGAGCAGCAAAAAAGAGATCAGAATGTGCTCATTTTTACTATTTCAATAATCTTACTCACCACCATATTTATTTTTACATGGCGTTTAAGCGTAAATCGGGAAAAGTCTGACAAACAAATAGAAGACTTAAACAAAATGACCCAAATTCAAATTGCCGAACTGGTCGCTTCGGCCCACCAGGTTCAAAAGAAAATGGGAATGGAGCTCCATGATGATATTGCCGGCAGACTAGTCGGTATCTGTAATTCCATCGAAACCGAAGCACTGGAAGAAAAGGATTTAGAAAAAAGAAACAGGCTTGAAACCATTGCCCGAATGGCAAGAGACACTTATAAAAGCACAAGATTAAAAAGCCACGATTGGTACTTCACCGGCACAAGAGAAGAAAGTGCGGCCTTTATAGAAGGTGTCAATAAAATCGTTACCCAGGCTTTACCAGATGGAAAATATGAGAACCAAATTGAAATTGATGTCCATGCGCTCGACAACATCCCCCCGGAGATGCGCATTCATCTGCTTCGGATTATCCAGGAGGCGGTATCCAACATCCTTAAACATGCGAAAGCCGACAAAGTAAAACTGTTTATGTATGAAGAAGACAATCTTTTACATCTTCAGATCATTGATAACGGGAAAGGATTTACGAAAACCCACCAACCAAAAAAGGAAAGTGTTGGGCTAATTTCTCTTAAAAACAGAGTCCAGGAAATGAATGGGACGATAGACATAATCACGAACAGCAACGGCACCGAGATCCTTTGTGCCATACCTGTTGCCATTAACCCTTTCATCGCGACCATGGCATGAAGCTCCTTTCGAGCGATTCCGCGTAACTGAATCACGGCATTTTTTTCGGGTGCATCCCCTCACTTTAATGAATGACCAAAAAACCCAAAAGATACAACGAGAATAAATCCCCATCTGCCCTGCGCTATCTGATCAGATACACCTTCACCGACTGCTTCACTTCTTCCAAAGTCTGTTTTGGCGGCTCAAATGCCGTGGGAATGGGCTTTTTGGCGAAAGTTTGCAAATAAAGCACCCACGAATCCCTCCACCAGACAGCCTCCCGGTGCTGGACCTTCAACCGCTGTGCCACATCGGTGTACACCTGCGGATCCAGGTTGCTTTTTGCAAGTTCCCACTGTTGTTGCATCCAGCGCACTGAGTCAGCGCCCGTGTAAAAACGCGTACAAAGTTCCTCCCAAAGGGTCCGGCCGGTACTTAACTTTTTATCCCAGCCCACATGATGAAACCAAAGAAGATAAGACAGAGGGGTTTTGTCGGGATCAATCCATTGCGCTTGTACCGGCGGCTGGTACTGCGCCAGGGCATTGCTACCGGTAGCAGTGCGGTCAAATCCAAGACCGACGGAATCGGCCCGGTGGTAATACACGGCTGTCCAGTCGGGACGGGAACCTTTGTTCTGCCAGGGTTCGGGAGCGAAGTGAACGCCCATCCAGGGACGCGAAAGTCCGAGAGGCGTGTTGTAGTCGACATAAATTTCCCGTGACCGTAGCATCAAACCGACAATATGCGCACAGGCTTTTTGATTGCGTGTTAAAGTGAGCTCCGTCCATTCCCTGGCAATCTCTTCTGAGCTTAGCTGATGATCCCAACTCAGCCGGCCGAATGCGTACCAGTTAGCCTGAGCCAGCGGATGTCCGGTCCAGTTTCGGGCATTTCCTGTGTTGGCAACTCCGGCCATGAGCGTGCGTGCATAACCATGCAGGCTCCCATCCACCACTTTTGCCACGGTAGCCCCTTCCCCATTAACATAAGTATCCGAATCCAGGCATTCTTTGAAAATTGGCGCCTCATACACGGCATGTGTAGCAAAGCCGAGGTATTCCTGCGTAATCTGAAATTCCATGCCCAATGGCGTTTTGGGCATGTTACCAAACATAGGCGAAAACGGTTCACGCGGTTGAAAATCAATAGGGCCGTTTTTCACCTGTACGATTACTTTGGGATCAAACTTTCCATCCAATGGAACAAATTCTTCGTATGCTGCTTTAAAACGATCCGCATTAGGATCCGCTTTATAGACAAATGCACGCCAGATTACTATGCCTTCAAAAGGCTTAAACGCTTCCGCGAGCATGTTGGCACCGTCGGCATGTGTGCGTCCGTAGTCCTGCGGACCAGGCTCTCCTTCTGAATTGGCTTTGACCAAAAAACCACCAAAATCAGGAATTTCTTTATAAATCTGAGCCACTTTGTCGGCCCACCACGCCCGAACCTTAGGATCCAGGGGGTCGGATGTAGACAATCCGCCCAGGGTTTTCGGTGCAGCAAAGTAGACGGATAAGTATGTTCGGATCCCGTACCTGCGCATGACATTAGCGATGGCCGCAACCTTCAAGATGTACTCCTGCGACATAAACCGTGCGCTGGCATTTACATTGTTGAGCACCGTACCGTTGATCCCCAAAGATGCATTGGCACGCGCATAATCCTCATAACGCGGGTCGACGCACTCGGGTAGTTCATACCATTTCCAGAGGGAAGAACCTGCATAACCGCGCTCGATACTTCCATCCGGATTATCCCAGTGATTCAGCATGCGGTAACGAACCTTTGGGCTACTTGTCTGGCTGAGGCTCTTGACTGAGCGCTGCATCTGTATGTGTCTCAATAATGCAAAAGTGCCGTACAGAATACCGCTCTCCGATTCTGAACTGACCACAATGTTACCTGCTGATAATTGAATCCGGTAAGCTTCTTGCTGCTGGTTGTTTGCCGCAGCAGGTTCTAATTTGAGAACAATACCGCCTGTTTTATTGCCAGAGGAATTGGTCACAGACACATTTTTACCCAAAAGGCTTTTCAGTCCCTTTTGAAGTTCCTGTCCCGCACTCTGAGCGATTTCACCTTTACCTGATAGTCCGATAAATGCTGCATATTTTAAATATTCAGCTTTGACAGATGCATCAGTCAAAGGCTCATATTTAAGCCAAAGTTTATACCCGTCATCGCCGTCAGACGACAATGGATCAGTCGCAAATGATGCCGAATTGAGCAGGATGAAGCTTATGAATACGAATAGAAATTTACTTTTCATGGAAAATAATTTATTGATGGACGTTGTCGTTTCAAGGACTTACTTTTGGGATCTCGAACACCAGATTTCTCATTTGAAATTCTTCAAATGCTCCGCCACATTGAGCATGGTATCGATATAAACCTCATTCTCCTGCGCTTTCAAATAATGCAGCAACTCGCTATGCGCCTCCCTGGAAACATTCAGCGCATGCTCTCCACCTACACCGTGAAACAAAAAAACGAGCAGTTTGCCACTCTGCTGCGCTGCTTTCACCAATGCGATCATTTGCTGCCCTGTCTGCCCAACCATAGAATAACAATCCATGTTGAAGAGGTTCTGCTCCTGCAAAGCATGCATTTCATGTCGCACCGATCTGGCTGCAACAAATTCATCAGAAAGTGTTTGAATAAACTCCCCTTCGGCCACTTTTTTATGACCACAGGTAAAGGCAAAAGTCCGTTTGCTCCGACCGTCAATTGATTTCAAAAAAGCATTACACATCCTGATTTCATCCTGAATTCTGGCCAGACTGTATTTACTCAAATCGTATTCCGGTTTTACCCAGCTCATTCCCGCTGCCGTTGCATCACAGGGATGATATACCGTGTGGTTGCCCAGTTCATGTCCGTTGGCTGCAGCCGTACGCCAGTCTTCGATGCGGTTACGCGCCGCCTCCGACGAAGCAGTGAGGTAAAAGGTGCCTTTCAGACTAAGAGAATCCAAAGCCGGGATCACGTTATCCAGATGCACATGCAGCGCATCGTCGTAGGTCAAAACCACGGCGGTTTTCTTCCCCTTCCAGGGCTTTGATTCATCCAGGATTTCTTCATCCGTTCTGAAAGGCGAAGCGGGCAAGCCTTCCGAGTTGTAGAAATTAACTCCTTCGGGATTATCCTGCCAGGCGTAGCGTACATATTTTGGGAATTTCACCACTTCACTGGACAGTTCAATCTGATCCTTGCCTACTATTTTTGCCTGGGCCCAAACAAACTTCCTGTCATAATCCGCCACCGCAAACCAGCGCAGGGCTTCTCCGTCATTGGATTGTATGCCATTGGCCACGCCGTCAAACGTAAGTAGAATCTTATCCCCCGAAATACGCTTCGATTTGAGCCTCGGACCGCTGTAAATTACATCTTTCTCTTTGTAAGCAATATGCCGGGCTGAGAGCGCCAGCCTTTTACCAATGTCCTTTTTGTTTAAAGGATGAATGTCATTCCATTCGCCCAGATCCAGCGTGACAGTTACCGAAGTGTTGGGCAAGGTTAATGCTTTGTTTTGAGCTTCTCTCAGCAAAGCCATGTTGCTCTCTGCCGGCGTGTAATTCACATCCTGAAAGTTGGGCAACTGCACCACCAGAAAAGGCGCATCGGGATCCTTCCACAAGCTTCTCCAATCGTTGATCAATGCAGGAAGCAGTTTATTGTAGGGCTGCGGATTTTCCGTATTGGACTCGCCCTGATACCAGATAAACCCTTTCACAGACATCGGCAAAACGGGCGCGATCATGGCGTTGAATAAGGCTGTGGGCTGGTTTTGTTGCACCAACGGGCGAAAAACCTTACTGTGATTCACTGGCTCATAAACCTGTCCCACCCGATACTGCCACGTTCCTTTCAAATCGATCTGCTGGTCCTGAAACGTCATGAAATAAGGTTTATCCGGAACAAAACCTCCTTTTCCTGCCTGGTTGGTAACGCGGATCACAAAAGTATTTTTACCCGCTTTGAGTAAATTGGCCGGAATCTCATAACGTCTGGGAGGATACTGGTAGGTGATGTTACCGATTTTTTTGCCATTCACATACATTTCATCCGCATCCACGATACGCCCCATGTAAAGTTTGACGGGTTTTCCGAGCCAGTTTTCCGGCACTTCAAATTCTCTGCGAAACCATACCACGCCGTTCAGGTCTTTAAGTCCCTGATCTTCCCAGTAGCCCGGAATGTTAAAATTACGCCATCCCTTGGGTTGATATGCTTCGCTTTCCCAGAGCTCGACCTGTCCTAAATCCGTTGTTGGCGATGTCCTTTTTCTGCTGCTTAAAAAGCGTCGGTTTAACGAGTTAACATAGGCTGTGTCTTTATTTTGGGCAATGGTTTTTTGTGTGTCAACAAAGTCTTTGTACCCACCTTCACTGATCCATGCTTCAATTGGCGTACCTCCTACCGAGCTATTGATGATTCCGATGGGAACTTTGTATTGATCATAAAGGTCCTTTGCAAAAAAATAGGTCACAGCGCCCATCGTGAGCACATCTTTTGAATTTGCTGTTTTCCAGTTTGATTCAGGCAAATCTTCTTTCGGGCCGTTCAGGTTCGTGGTCGTAGGGATGAAAGAGTTTCGGATGTCTGGATAATTGGCGGATGCAATATCCTCAGAAAAACGTTCCTTCACACGTTCCATATTGATCACCATATTGCTTTGTCCGCTACACAGCCACACATCTCCGAAAGCTATGTTTTTAATCCGGATCTGGTTTTTGCCTTTCAAAACCATTTCAAACCCTGAACCTGCCGGTTGCGCGGGCAGTTTAATTTCCCATTTGCCCTCCGATGTGGTTACTACTTTATAACTTTTGTTTTTCAGTGTCACCGTTACCTTCTCTTTTGGCCCTGCCCATCCCCAGATTTTAACTGGCTGATCACGCTGCAATACCATATTATCCCCGATCAGCTGTGGCAAGCGGATATCAGCGGAGAGATCATACGACAGGAAAAATAGTAGGAATGCAAACTTTAAAATTCTCATGAATTGAGTGGGTAAATGCAATTGGGATACATTGGTGATTGATGCACCTGGTTGCTCTTGTCTGTTCTCTCTCAGAACGATATTAATTAAGTGTCTAAAAATGCTAAGAAGAAATAGACTAAGGTAAAATTCCCATAATAGTCGTTATCGCCCGCACTCCGACTCGATTGCCATTGGTACATCAACAAACTATTGATTTTCAATGAGTCTGATTTGACTGCTCGGGTTTCGACCGCATCGGTGGCCGCTCCGCTCAACCTGCCAAAATCAGTTCATTTTCAGAGGTTTATTCATCAGACAATGGGTATTCAACGTGACAAAGCATGCCCCCCCTGACTAAACCTGACAATTCCTGACCACTCCTGACAACCCTACATTCCTAAAAATTAACCACCCCCTCAAACGCCCTCTTCGGTTTGTAATTCTCATCGAAAAGCAACGGATAATCTTTGCGGCCGGGAACCGGGAAATTATCCAGCCAGCTGTGTTTGTCCGACACATTCCAGAAGGTGACACCTGTAATGGTTCCCTTGTATTTTCTGAATACTTCAAAAAACATCTGATACTGAGCTGCTTGTTTTTCTATCATTTCGGCAGTCAGTTCACCCTGATCACTGGCCCTTTTCTCGCGTCGTCCGTGCTCTTTGGGATAAACCGACACGTCTAGTTCGGTAATCTGTACCGCCAGTCCTAAACTTGCAAACTGTGTGAGCGACTTTTCCAATTCCGCCTGCGTAGGTTCATAAATGGACCAATGCGCTTGCAGACCCACTCCGTGTATCGGCACATTTTTTTCCTTTAATTTTTTAACCAGCTGATATATTTTCTCCCTTTTTGCTGTGCTTTCCGTATTGTAATCATTGTAAAAAAGCCTGGCATCGGGATCAGCGGCATGCGCATATTCAAACGCCTTTTCAATGTAATCATCACCAATGATTTCGTAGAATTTCGTTCGGCGGTAGATGCTTGAACCGGTATCGGGCACCGCCTCATTTACCACGTCCCACGCGTAAATTTTTCCCTTGTAACGGCCCACTACCTCATTGATATGCTGTTTCAAGCGGGCCAGCAGTTCTTCCCTTGTTACCTGTATTCCCAGTGAATCTGTAAAAAACCACCGTGGCGTCTGGTTGTGCCAGCAAAGCGTATGACCTCTTACCATGATTCCGTTTTTTTCTCCAAACGCTACCATGGCATCCGCATCCTTCCAGTTGTAACGATTTTTTTCCGGATGGATAGGACCCATTTTCATGGCGTTTTCAGGCGTCATACTGTTGAACTGCTGTTTGATCAGCTCCGCCTCAGGGCCAGCCAGGCTTCGGGGAGCAACCGCGACACCAATCGGAAAGAAATCTTTGTAAGCGTTCTTTAGCGTTTTTTGTGCCCAAAGATCTTTGGAAGAAAACAGTGCTGCCCAGACGACCACGCATTGAAACAAATACTTAATTCCGTACGCTTTTACCATGACTAATATTGATTAAAAAATGGGATGGTCTTGGGCTGTCGGGTTTCGGCCGTCTGTTATCGACAGTCACATTCTGCACGTAAACAAACCAGACTATTATCTTTACATGCTCTCTATTTTCGATTCTCGTCAGCCTTGGCCCTCCCTCACCGACAGCCAATTGCCGACAGCTGATAGCTTTATTTAAACAACAGCTGCGAAAACTGGAACAAATCATGTCTCCAAACCGGCCAGGAATGTCCGCCAGGGTATTCGCTGTAGGTGTATTTTACGCCAACTTCATCGAACTTAGCCCGCATGATCTTGCAATTTTTAAAAGCGATATCTTCTTCACCTCCCATCGAAATCCAAAAGTTTTTCAGGTTACCATTGATCTTTTCTGCGTTGTTTTTCATAAACGCATACTGAGGCTCGGAAAGAGCCGTATTGTTGGCAAACCAACCCGAGCTGAATACGCCCAGGGAAGAAAACATTTCGGTATTTTTGATTCCGGCATACAAGGTCTGTAATCCTCCCATGGAAAGGCCTGCCAGAGCCCTGTTTTTCGCATCGGCTTCCACCCTAAAACTGCTCTCAACAAAAGGAATAGCGCCCAATTTCAACTCATTTTCAAATTGTTTCAACACATTTTCATTAAAACCCGCGATGCCGCCCGTGCCTCCCATGTTCCCATCCAGCATCACAACGATCATCGGTTTGGCCTTTCCTTCTGCGATCAGATTGTCCAGAATGAGATCCGTTTTTCCTTGTGCAGCCCAGCCTCGCTGATCTTCGCCTCCTCCATGAAGCAGATACAACACGGGATATTTTTCGGCAGAATGATCATAGCCTGGTGGTGTATACACGTACATCTCGCGCCAGGAGCCCATCAGTTTGGAAAGATATTTTTTTATCCGAAGATCCCCATGAGGCACATCTTTTAAGCCATAATAGCCCCCATTGCGGTAAGGAATCTCAATACCACTGGCCATGCGACCCATCCCGTAAAATGTTTCGCTGGCAGGATCAGCCAATGCCACACCATCAATCAAAAGCGAATAATAGTGAAAGCCCTTGCCGATAGAGTCCGTTGTTACTTTCCAGTAACCGCCGGTATCTTTTTTCATTTCGTATTTCTTGCCGAGATCGATCAGTACCTTTTGTGCATCGGGCGCCTTTACCCGAAATACGACCCGGTTATCAGGCAATATCTGCGGGTATTGCGCCGTGCGGATATTAGTTGCAGCACGTGTTCCCAGTATTGTATATTTCGATAAAGATGCATTATCAACAGGTTTAAACAAAAACTGTGAGAACATATATAACCCATTCTTCCACACTTTAAAATCATGCACACCGGGCTCAATGTAATACACATGGGGAACACCGTTTTCAAACATATAATCATGCGTCCTTTTGCTGAATGTGATCAGTCTGTCCTGGTCACCGCAGGAGATAAAAAGTAATTTCAACTTCTTTTTGGCTTCCTCAGGATCAGGCATGAGCTCGGTCGGGATTTTGGTATTTGGAGCCGAAGAGAATCCACCTACCCAGGCAAATTTATCCAGGTTACCCAATCCGAAGTTGAGCGACTGGCCGCCTCCCATGGATAGTCCGGCAATGGCACGGTGCTCCCGATCTTTCAAAACCGGATATTTGCTTTCGATAAACGGAATCAGATCTTTGAGCAAATCCTGTTCAAATGTTGCAAACGCAGCCACCTTGTCCTGCGCCATGATGTTGCCGGTGGCACGGTCGTCTTTCATAGCCCTTCCGTTTGGCATCACCACAATCATGGGTTCGATTTTCTTTTCAGCATACAAATTGTCCAGGATCAGTTGCGGATTGCCGCCTTTCAGCCATTCCTTTTCGTCCCCGCCAATTCCATGTAAAAGATACAGCACAGGGTATTTTTTCTTTTTATCAAAACCCGGCGGCGTGTAAACCAATGCTCTACGATTGTTTCCTACTGTCTTGGACTGATATTGAATCGTGTCTATTTTCCCGGCAAGCTGGTCCTCTTTTACCTTGTCGTATCCCCTTGGCATTTCCATCAGGATATCCTGCGCATCGCTCACCTGGGCCTGCAGTAGCAGGCTCACTGCTATGGATAAAAGTCGTTTCATAATTGAGATAATATTTGGATCAGATCCTGAGAAAGATACAAGCTTCATTTGGAAACCTTTTTAAACATAGGATCATTTCCGCTATACTTCAAATATTTGAACGAAGCCGAATTACCGGTTTGCTCGCCTGATGATGTTGCATACATACCAAACAGACATCCGATAAAACCTCCTGCAACCTGCGTGCTCAGGAATTTCGCATCGACCTTGACTTTCAGCAGTTCCCAGCTATTGCCTTTTGAATAGTAAAAACTGTAAGTATCCCCTTCGGCAACAATGCGCAATTTGACCGGCTTGGAAACATCCAATACCGCCGTTTGCGTGAGCAACTCCATGCTTTTCTTATCCGCTCCGCTTTTAAAAAGCTGAATGACCGGCTTGCCATTCTCGACCGATTTGCCAATAAAATAAAAATGAGATTCATCCTGAAAAATGCTCAGACCGGCTTTTTCCTTTTCCGATTTGGGTGAAAAATCAAGCTCCGTTTCCGTGGTGCAGTATAGATGCTGCTGACGTTTACCTATGAAGGAAGGGTTGCCCATTTCCTGAATCGTTTCCGGTTTCAATTTCATGGTCAGGCCATTTTTCTTCGATAGCGAAAATGAACTGCTGTCAATGGTTCTCATGAAAAGCAATGCAGGATCCAACGTGTTTTCAAAAGTGAGTGTGTATGCAAAATTGCCAGCCTGTGAAAGCGCGTCCTTCTGCTTCACTTCTTTGTAATTCACTACGTACTCGTACTTAATGTCTTTGCTTTCCGGGTTAATGATCGGCCAGTCATCTTTCCATTCAACGGGTGCGATGAAGGTTTCGCGGCCTGTGTTGTAGAAATTACCTTCATAAGGTCTTACTGCAAGAAAAATGGCGTAGGTCCTGCCATCCGGACCTTCAACAAACTGCGCGTGGCCAGCCGAAGTGATCGGATCTTTCCGGTCATCCGGCAATCCCTTTTGTGTCAGGATCGGATTGTTGTCATAAGCCACATAAGGCCCCCACACCGACCGGCTGCGAAACACAACCTCGGTATGATTCACGGACGTTCCCCCTTCGGCAGCATACAGATAGTACCATCCGTTTCTTTTCAGGATATGGGGCGCTTCAATCCAGACCGGTTTCTGGCTCAAATCTACCCCGCCATTGACCAGCTGCTTTTCCTCACCCATTACTTTGAGGGTTACCGGATCAATTTCATAGATCCGGATGGTTCTGTGACCCGGGTACAATGGTTTTCGGTCAGGTGCATCGCTGTTATAAACAATGTAAGCTCTGTTGTCATCATCAAAATACAGGGACGGATCTATACCCCGTACCTGTGGCACCCGTACCGGATTACTCCATGGGCCAGCCGGATTCTTTGCCGTTACGATAAAGTTGCCGTCGTGGTCAATATCGGTACAGGTAACGTAATAGGTTCCGTTGTGATAGCTTATCGCCGGCGCAAAAAGACCTCTGGTTAACCTCTCGCCCATGAAATCCATCTGGGATGCCCGATCAATGACATTCCCGATCTGCTTCCAGTTTTTGAGATCCTTACTGTGAAACACCGGAATACCCGGAAAGTAGGAGAATGTGGAATTGACCAGATAATAATCGGTGCCTACCTTCACCACACTGGGGTCCGGATAAAAGCCGGTTAAAATCGGATTGACCAGCGTGGTTGTCTGTGCCGGGACGCATGGTCCGAAAAGTATCAGGCAGACGAATACAGCTGTGTTAACAAATTGCTTGTTTATCATCTTTTTTAGTTGCTAATAGCTCCCGCATTTTTTTCGTGTTGGCAGGGAAACTTTCTTAAAACTTACAACACATAATCACGAATTAATGTAAGACAATCATCAATCTGATTGCCGATTACTGACCACCGATAGCTGACAGCTTATCAGGGCGTAATCGTTTTAATGTTCCCGTCGCCGTCTCTGACCAACTCTCTCACCTTCATGTTACGAAGATGGGTTTTTCCGGAAAGTGCGGAATCATGATAGAACAAATACCACTTGCCCTTGAACTCCACAATAGAATGATGTGTGGTCCAGCCTTGAACCGGATTCATGATCACACCTTTGTAAGTAAATGGTCCATAGGGAGAAGCACTTTCGGCATAGCACAGCAGATGCGTGTCGCCCGTGGAATAAGAGAAGTAATACTTCCCGTTATACTTATGCATCCATGCTCCTTCAAAAAAACGTCTGTTGTGATCTCCCGCCAGCAGCGGTTTCCCCTTTTCATCAAGAATCTGAATGTCCCTGACAGGCTCATCAAACGAGCGCATATCGCCACGCATTACCGCTACTTTAGCATGGAGTGCCGGTTCGTTTTCGTGCCCTTTTCCCAAATCGGTCATCAATGTCTTATCATATTGGCCGGTGTGCCAGCGCTGCAGCTGACCACCCCAGATGCCCCCGAAATACATATAGGTTTTACCATCTGTGTCGGCAAATACGGCAGGGTCTATGCTGTAACTGCCTGGAATGGGGTGCTGTTCGGCCTTGAAAGGTCCGGTCGGCGATTTACTCGTAGCCACACCTATACGGAAAGTACCTTCTTTGTCTTTGGCCGGAAAATAAAGAAAATAAGTGCCGTTTTTGAAAGCTGCATCCGGCGCCCACATTTGCTTTTCGGCCCAGGGGACGTCCTTTACATCCAGCGCTACCCCGTGGTCGGTCACTTTGCCTCCGATCTTATCCATGGAATACACATGGTAATCGCGCATCTGAAAATGGCCACCTTCGTCATCCTGCGGCACATCCGCTTCAATATCGTGTGATGGATAAATGTAGATTTTGCCATTAAATACATGTGCCGAAGGATCGGCCGTGTACAGGTCACTGATTAATGGCTTCATCTTTTCCACCGTGGCCTGGCCCCACACCTGGCCTGAAAGCACAATCGACAATGTAGCCAGTATGTAATTTTTAAATTGAAGCATCTTTTTTACTATGATTGGAAATTGTAAAATCAATTTGCTGGGGTCTGCATTTTCGGGACATTACCTGAATTAAATAACCATGAGATGGAGCACTGCAGATACCGGCAGCCTCTCCATCTCTGTGTTTTTTACGCGCTCTTGCAATTGAACACTAGTATCCGGTGTTTTGCGGAAACTTAGGACCTTCCACCACCCTGTCTATCTGTGATTGCGGGATTGGACGTAACATATGAAAATCTTTGATGTAAGGTAAAGCCTCCTTATTCCACTCCTGCACGCGACGTACAAGTGAGCGCGTTCTTACAAGGTCATGCCACCGCTGCCATTCTCCGAAAAATTCGCGGCTCCTTTCGTCCAGAATAAAATCCAGCGTTACGTCAGCCGCCGTAATGCTCATGGCCGTGGCAGCAGCTGTATTCTGAGCCGTGGTATTGGTTTTCCGGAATGCTGCACGCTGCCGCAAAACATTGATCATCGTGGCAGCTTTCGATGCATCGCCGGCTTTGAAATGAGCCTCAGCACCTGTCAGGTAAACATCTGAAAAACGGTACAAAACAGCGGGACGCGTAGAGGGATCGTTAAAATTGGCACCGCGACTAGGATCCATGTATTTTTTCAGTGCCGGAAAGATACCGTTGTTCCAAAGACTTGGCGGCACAACTATACCTTTAAATGGCCTTGACCCTACAAATTGAGGCGCACCCGGCACTTCATAGTCGGGCAGCCAGACGGCCGTGTCAGAACCCGGAACCATCGTATAACCGATCCCTCGTGTATTATTCGCGGTTGTTGGCGTATTCGTTACCGCGGTGTTTGAAATATAAACGGTATAAAACGAATTGGCGTAACGGGAATCGACATCCCGGTTTGTAAAAGCCTGATCCAGAAAATAGTTTTTCCCTGCACGTATACCCGTAGTCTGTTTGTCCGAATTGGGGCGCATACGCACATAAGGGCGACCGTAGTACGAATCGCGGATCATGCCGGATGTTCCGCTGTTGGTGAAAACGCCGGCCGCATTTTTGATCGAGTTAATGCCACTGTTGCTAGGATAATTCCAGTTGGTGAACCATGGGCTCAGGTTTTGTGCCGCACCGCCTCCGGCTGCTCCGCCAACATTGTAGTAGCCATATTTTGGATCCATCACGTGGTCACTGACAAACATCGTCTCTTTCCCGTAGTCGTTTGCAGGAACAAACGCATCCCCATAATCCTGCCATAGATCCAGTCCATAAGCTGCTTTGCTGGCAATAATTTCATCGCAAATTTTGGCAGCCTGCGTAAAATCACTGGCTGTATTGTTCAGCCATCCCCGGGTCAGGTATGCTTTGGCAAGCAGGAATTGAGCCACTGGTTTGGTTGCCGCTTTTCCGAGGAATGGAGCAGTAGGCTGGTTGGGCAAGTCCGCGGCAGCTTCCGTAAGATCATTTATGATCAGCGCATAAACTTCTGCCGCTGGTTGGCGCGAAGCAGCCTGCGAGGGTACAGTAATGAATTCCGTATGGAGCGGCACATCGCCCCAGGTCTGCACCAGATAGAAATACCAGAATGCCCTCAAAAATTTGGCCTGCGCCAGATATTGCTTCCGCGTCGCCTCGTTCAGGTCAATGGTCTGACCATACTGAAGCACGCCGTTCAAGGTGTTGATATCCTGAAAAGCAACACCCCAGGCAGACCCAAAGTTACTGCTGTTCAAACCATTGTAAGTATAAGCATTACCCGTACCGGCATTGACACCCTGAATGAATTCATCGGTTCCGGCCTGCATTTCGACCGTAAACCCTTCGGTACCCCACTGGCCCCGAATATCGTTATAGACCCCTGCTATCCCTCCGAGCACGCCTGAAGGACTGTTAAAATAAGAAGGAACAATTTGGGACTGCGGATGCTCTTCGAGCACTTTTTCACAACCTGAGCTGAGTGAAACAATCAGCGCGGCAGTAATCAGAGTTTTTATGGATTTCATAATCGGATTAGAATTTAAGGTTAACGCCCACAGTGAATTGTCTTACCGGAGGATTATTAAGATTTACCGAAATCTGACGCTCCGGCGTCCCACGGTCGCTGGAAGCATCCGGGTTAAGCGTCGACTGACCACTTGCATAGCTGTTTCCTTCCGGGTCGATTGCCAGTTTGTCTTTTACCAAAGGCGAATAGATGATGAATGGATTGGTCAGGTTTACGTAGATCCTGGCCGATGTTGCACCAATCTTTCTGAAAACATTACTTTGGAAAGTGTATCCGAGGTTAATGCTTCTGCATTTGATAAACGAACCGTCGTAATAGCCAAGCGTAGAACCAAAGTTAGCCACAGCGCCGCTGGCATCGGGAGCAGGAAATGCGTTGGTAGGATTTGTTTCTGTCCAGTAATCCGTTTTTACCTGATTCACCCGGCTTTGGTTAAAGAAGGCAAATCCACCTGATCCTGTTGAGTTACCTGTAAGATAGGGCACAATTACTTTCATCCCCATACGGGCATAAGTAACAACGGAAGCATCAAAATTCCTGAAACTGAAACGGGTCGTAAGGCCTCCCTCCCATTTGGGCTGGAAATTACCCAGAAGCTGCCGGTCCTTGGCGTCAATTTTTCCATCACCGTTCAGGTCTTCCACGCGGATCTGTCCGGGGTGTTGTACAGGAGATGTCTGCTTGGCCAAGGTACCGTTTTCCTTGTCGGCAGTCTGCCAGATACCCAATTTTTTATAATCATAAATAACTGAAAGCGGCTGCCCTACAAACCATCCCGCACCAATGTTCGACTGTTCTTCCGGCGTTGTCAACTGCGTGATTTTCTCACGGTTGAAAAAGTAAGTCGCGTCTACACTCCAGTTAAATCCTTTTGGTTTTCTGACGATCTCAAAGGTTGTCGTTACTTCCACACCTTTACCTTCCGTTTTACCAAGGTTTTTCAAAGTAGAACTGGCACCGTTACTCGCAGGAAGCGGAACCGACAGCAAAATGTTCTTGGTTTTTTGGTGATACCAGTCCACCGAACCTGTAATGCGGTTATTTAGTATACCAAAATCGATACCAATATCCAGCTGAGAAGTCGATTGCCAGGTCAGGTCATTGGCAGGAAGGCTGGTCACGGTATAAGCCAGCTGCTGTCCGGCAGTTCCTGTTCCGAAATTGTAATACCCGGCTGATAATGCGCCAAGCGTTGAATAGGCACCCACATTCCGGTTTCCTGATATACCCCATCCGCCACGCAATTTAAGATTGGAAACGAAAGGTGCTGATTTCATAAAAGTTTCCTCCACCACATTCCATCCTAAGCCAATAGCGGGATAATTAAAATACTGATTGCCAGGAGATAATGTAGAAGAACCATCCCTACGAAGGGTCATGGTCAGCAGATACTTGTCGGCATAGCTGTAATTTAAGCGGCCCATATAGGATAACAATCCTGTTTCGGAAAACGAGTTACCAAAATCCGAACTGGCGACAGGCTGCCCCGAGGCAAGCGAAAAGTTGGACGTTTTGATATAATCCGCAGGCACACCTGTCACCGTAAAGCGGCTGCCGAGGGAGTGGTTTTTGGTGTACTCATAAAGTGCGGTAAAGCCCAGTTTATGCTTGCCAGCAAATGTTTTGTCGAAGTAAAGCAAATGCTGCAGGTTTACATCCCAATATTCTGTATTACTGATCTCGGCATTGGATGATGCCTGCGTTGTAGCAGAATTGAAATACGTCAGCGGGCCATTGTAGCCATTGTAGTTCGACTGGCTGAAATTCAGACCCGCGTTGAATCGGTATTTCAATCCCGGTAGAATATTGACCTCAGCATAAAGACTATTGAATGTCCGCAGTGCGCGTGTCCGTCCCATGTAGGAGTCTTTTTTGGTCAAAATCGTAAGCGGACTTACGCCGGCTGCATCAATAGAACCTTCTGAGGGGAATGTATTGACGGTACCATCAGCATTGTAAGGCGATGCCAGAGGAGTCAGGCGCACAAGACCGCCAGGAATCCCGCCACCGCCAGGTGTGTTTTGGTAAGTCAGCGTATTTAAAGTATTAAGCCCGATTTTTACATGTTTGCCAATCTTCTGGTCAATCGTCGCGCGGATATTGAAACGCTGGAAATTCTGGCTCGGAATGATCCCTGTTTCATTGAAATAACCCAACCCTATGGAATACTGCGTTGTCTCACTACCACCCTGTACGCCTAATTGGTGATTAGACATAAAACCTTGCTTGTAAATCAGATCCTGCCAGTCGGTTGATATGCCCTTATCAAGTGCTTCCTGCTCTTTTTGAGTTAAAACATAACCGGATGTTCCCGGGCTGGTGCGGTTGTATTTGGCCGCATCTGCTTTGAACTGGGCATATTCCTGGCCATTCATCACATTGAATTTACCCATGATGTTGGTCACACCATGATAGCCGTCATAACTGAGAACCGGTTTCCCTATTTTACCTCTTTTGGTCGTTACCAAAATTACGCCTCCCGAGCCGCGAGAACCATAAATCGCGGTCGCAGAAGCATCTTTCAATACTTCCAGGCTAAGGATATCGTCCGGATTGATGTCATTCAATCCTCCGAAAGGTATGCCGTCCACCACGACCAGCGGGCCATCCAGACCATCGCTGGATCCTGAATTGGTGGTCAGTGTCCGGTTTCCCCGGATCCGTATCTGCCCCTGCGAGCCAGGCGTTGAACCATTACTCACGATTGAAACCCCGGCAGCACGCCCTTTCAGCTGACTGATCAGGTTGGGTGCAGGAACTTCTTTTAATGTGCTTTCGCTTACTGATACCACTGAGCCAGTCACGTCTCTTTTCCGTTGGGTTCCATAACCCACCACAACCACCTCTTCCAGTGTTTTATTGTCCACTTCAAGCGTCACGTTAATGCTTTTTTGCGAACCTATTGTCACTTCTTTCGATGTGTACCCCACCAGGGAGAATACCAGAATAGCATCGCCATCCTGAATGTTCAGCTTGTAATTCCCATTCTGATCGGCACTGGTTCCGCGTACAGTGGATTTGACGAGCACATTTACGCCCGGAAGCCCCAGGCCGTCTGCATCGGTTACCTTGCCTGTAATTTCGGTATCAGCCATGGAAGCCATCCTTCGTTCTACATTCCGTTCGACCAAATAAGTAGAACCGGGAAGTGGCCTGGCCGTAGCGCCACCCAGCAATAATATTGGAAGTGCGGAGATTCCCGCGATCCTTGCCAACATGTTACGGTTTAATAAACTGTCATGCATATCATGTACGATTTAATGATTAAAAATAGGTAAAGCGCGCCTCCGATTCGGTGGGCGTTGGTGACACTACCGGAAGACTTGCAGCCTGACGGTGTTTTACAGGAAGTATAGTTTCAGGTCATAGAATTAGTCAGGATTAAATGGTTCTGTTTTAGTGATCAAATAGCGTTGCGGTCGTAATCAAAAGCTTGCAGTGGAATTAATTGGTGTCATTTTGACATTATTAAAATCAGGCATAATTTCTTCTTATGTTGATACTAAAATCCTGTTCTCTGCACAGCAATACATTTACTGCGCTGCTTGCAAATCCTGGATTTGGGTATCAGCCAGGTGCATGATTTTTTCCAGATATTATTTGATTTATTGTCGACAAAAGTAACGAACCTCACCGCTCAGGTGTGAGCATATTTGTTCATTTTACCGATACAATTGTTCAAATGAGTCTAAAAAATGCCCGATTCGGAGACAAACTTGCATTTTTAGAATTATTTTTTCGATTTTGGATCAAAATGCGCCGGCTTACTACTTGCGGAGAGTATAACCCCGGCCATCTGAGATTTAGTAATCTGGAACGGACATTGTCAAATCCTGTTATCATCAAAAGGGGAAGCTTATTTATTCCACCACATCCATGCGATCCATGTATCTTTTCATCTGCCGGTTTGCTGCACTCCTTGTCCTGATCAACGCATGGGCGGGGGCCGTATGGGCACAGCGTCCGGAGCCGAAGTTCACCTCGCTAACCTCCATGGACGGCCTGTCATCCAACACCGTAACGGCCATCCTGAAAGATCATCTGGGCCTCGTGTGGATTGCCACAGATGATGGCCTCAACCGGTTTGACGGAACCGATGTGCAGGTTTACCGGCACAACAAGAAGGACCCGACCTCTCTCAAATCAAGTGATGTTTCCAGCTTGCATCAGGACGCGGCGGGCCGCATTTGGGTGGGTACCATTGAAGGAGGCCTTCACCTCTATGACCGGAAAAAAGATTCGTTCATAAGTATACCTTCTCCGCACAGTGTGACGAGTATCGGGAGCGATGCCTCCGGTAAGCTCTGGGTGGGTACGACCAGTGGGCTCATCAACGTGGACCCGATCAGCCGTGAAATCAGTACCTTTTCTTCGAAACCGAATATTCCTGACGAGATATCCAAAGGAATGATTCTCAGCATTGCCATTGACCGGAAACAAAGAGTATGGATCGGATCCAAAAATGGCTTATTCCGCATTGACCCGTCGCACAAGGAGGATGAGCATGTCAATTATCTGCTGTCTCTGCCCGAGGAAGCCGGTCCACGGACTGTAAAGTCCATTGTGGAGGACCGCCAGGGAAACGTCTGGGTGGGTACATACAATGGTGTACATAAGCTTCATCCGAACGGGCAAATTTTACAGAGTTACAGATATGAACCCGGCAATAATAATTCGCTGAGCTCCAATATGGTCTTTGCGATCGCATGGGAGAAGGATCACCACCTCTGGATAGGCACCGACGCCGGGCTAAACGTGATGGATACCCGCAACGGAAACATTAAACGGTACGTCCCCGATGCAAGGACCCAATTCAGTCTCAGTAACAAATCGGTCCGGAGCGTGCTGATCGATAATGAAGGCATCTGCTGGCTGGGTACCTACAAGGGCGGGGTAAACAAGTATGATAAAAACCTGGCCATTTTCGGGCTAAAGAGAGCCGACGTCAATGACCCTTATGGGTTGAGCGCACCCTTTGTAACCTCTTTTGCCCAAACCGGATCCGGCGATCTCTTTGTCGGTACAGATGGAGGCGGGCTCAACTTGTACAACAGGAACACGAATCTTTTCAAAAAATTCCCAATCAATCCGCCCAACAAGAAGGCCGCTTCAGGCCTGGCCATCCTGACACTCGAACTGGTTTCTGACCAGGAACTCTGGATAGGGACTTTTCAGGATGGCCTGTTCCGGTTCAATCCGGGTACAGGGACCTACACCCAGTATACCCGTGGTAAAGACTCGACCAGCCTGAGTAACAACGAAATATTTTGTATTAAGAAAGACAAAGACGGCAAATTATGGCTAGGAACCAATGGCGGCGGGGTCAATCAGTTTGATCCGGTCACCAAGCGCTTCACAAGGTATTTCGACCCGGCCACACCCATTGCCAAACGCATTATCCCTGTCAACGGATACATCAGAGACATTTTGCAGGACCGGCACGGACAACTCTGGATTGCCTCACACGGGACCGGCATTGCCCTTTTTGACCCCGTCCGGAAAAAATCTATCCTGCTCGACAAACAGAGCAGCAATCTGCCGGGAAACATTGTTTTTTCTTTACTGGAAGATAAAAAGGGAAATATCTGGGTGGGCACTGCCGGGGAAGGATTGGCGCTGTACGATCCCCGATCCAGAAAATTCATTGCTTATGGAGAAAAGGAAGGCTTGGCAAGCAATGTAGTGAATAAGGTTCTCGAAGATGCGCAGGGGCGGATCTGGGTAAGTACCAATCAGGGTATAAGTTCCTTTGATTTGCAGCACAAAAAATTCACCAACTACACTTCTTACAACGGCATTCAGGACCGGACATTTGTGCTAGGTGCGGGTCTTGTGGCTGCCGATCAAACACTTTTCTTTGGAGGCATTGCGGGATTCAATTATATAGATACACGCAGTCTGCCCAAAGTCAAGGACATTCCACCGATTATTCTAAAAGACCTCCGGATTGGTAACCGCAGCATCACGCCTGCCGATTCCAACTTCATCGACGCGGCTATATCCGTAGCCAAAACAATCAGCCTCGATTACAAACAAAATTTCTCCCTGGGCTATGCTGCCCTTGATTATACCAATCCCAAACAGGTACAGTACCGGCACAGGCTGCTGGGCATGCAGTCGGAATGGAACGAAACCGGCCTTACCAACCTCGCCAGTTATACCAACCTGAGTCCGGGCAAATATGTTTTTGAGGTGCAGGCCAGCAGAGATGGACTCAACTGGAGTCCCAGAACCACTTCCGTTGCCGTTATCGTGAAGCCGCCCTTTTATCTGACCATTTATGCCTACATATTCTATTTTCTGACGCCATTTGCCATCGTGTTTTTCATGAGACGCCGCGGCATACAAAAGCTGCAGAGGCAGTTTCGGGAGCAGCAGCAACGAGCAGAAGTGGAGCAGGCTCAGGAACTCGACCGGTTGAAAATCAAGTTCCTGACCAATCTCAGCCACGAGTTCCGCACGCCCATCTCCCTCATTCTGGCCCCGGTGGACAACCTCCTGGCCAAAACCCAGACCACCGAGCTTCACCCGCCTGTAGTAGCCATCAAGCGAAATGCTAAAAGATTGCTCAACCTGGTGGATCAGCTACTGGACTTCAAAAACATGCAGCAGCAGGAACATACGCTCGACCTGATGCGTAAGGATGTGATTCTGTACATCCGGGATACCTGCGCCCAGTTTAGCGACCTGTCCATCCGAAAAGGCATTCAATTTAAAATAGAAAGCACGCTGCGCCAACTTGCAATGGATTTTGATGCCAATAAACTTGAACGGATCCTGTTCAATTTACTATCCAATGCTTTCAAATTTACGCCCAAAGGCGGTGAAGTGAAATTGAATATTTCGGCACACACCGACCCTGACGGCAAACACTGGCTAAGGATCGACGTGGCCGATACCGGATCGGGCATTCCTGAAGATAAACATGACAAGATCTTCGATCGGTTTTATCAAAATGAAACCAACCAGGCGGTTCTCAACCAGGGCAGCGGGATCGGGCTTTCCATTGTCCGTGAATTTGTGCAACTGCACCAGGGAACGATCAGGGTTGAAAGCGAGCCGGGCGCAGGCAGTACATTTGTGGTATTGCTTCCACTGGCAGCCGACTGCTTTCCCGTGGCGGACGAGCCTGTATCCGAACCAGCCAGAACAGAAGCAACCCTTGCCCGGCCCGACAGGACGCCTACCGACGAGCCATCGACGGTGCTGATCATCGAAGACAATGAAGAATTCAGGCAGTACCTGAAGGAGAGCCTGATGCCCTACTACCATGTGATCGAAGCAAGTAACGGCAAGGAAGGCTGGCAAAAGACCCTCAGCCACCATCCCGAACTGATCGTGAGTGACATTGCCATGCCCGAAATGGATGGCATCGCGCTGAGCCAGAAAATCAAGTCGGACAAAAGGACAAAACACATTCCCATCATACTGCTTACAGCCTCCACCGGTGAGCAGCAGCAGCTCGAAGGGCTCAACTCCGGGGCAAATGACTACCTTACCAAACCGTTCAATTTCGATATCCTCAATGCCAAGATCAACAACCTGATCTTGTTAAACAGGCTTCTGAAGGGGGTCTATTCCCGGTACATCAAAGTGGCGGGACAGGCCCCGCAAATAGAATCCAGCCAGGAAAAACTGCTCAAAGACATGTTGTCCTACGTGGAAGACAACCTGCACACCACCCAGCTGAGCGTCGAAAACCTCAGCAAACACGTAGGCATGAGCCGTGGCTCCCTGTACAGTAAAGTACTGGAAATGAGCGGACAAACCCCTATTGAATTTATCCGATCCATCAAACTAGAAAAGGCAGCCGTCTTACTGGAAAACAGTGATTTGAGCATCTCACAAATCTCCTACATGACCGGCTTCACGGCGCCCAATTACTTCGCCAAATCGTTCAAAGCCAAATTCAACATGCTGCCAACGGAGTACAAGTCCAATGTACGGAAACAACAGCCAGCACAGAAAGTGTAAATGCACCCGTGACCATCAGATAGGGAGGAGCCGTTATGCGGAAGGCCATCCTTACATTCCGGAAGATCCGAAAGTATGCGTATTTTGTATTGTTCAAATAAAATTTAACTCAAAAATCAATTCCTTACTCATTGACAGAAAGATAGTTATCTGCACTCAAACACTAAATTTTGAATATCAGTCACAAATCCGTATTCTTGTAGAAACCATGTGGGCATTGCTTCTATTACATAAGTTAGTGGCAAGCAAAAACAGACACACCCTAAGAGTAAGAAATGAAAGTAGCATATCATTTTAAATGCGGAGACATTGAAGGAAGGTACGATAGTGTCTTTTACGAACTCATTTTCAATAACCTTCTGAGGTTGAAAGAACCTTTCATTTCTTCTAAAATTCTCATTGGAGACCTTTTAATTTATGACTACTTACGACAAGGCAATAATCCAAGTGATTTCTTAAATTACTTATTTCAAGTTAAAGGTGATATTTGGAGACGCATTGTCACAGACAAAGTAAAATATTTTATTGAGGACACTGCATTTGTAATTTGCTTTGAAACAATACCAAAAGAACTTGCCAATAAATTAAATGACTCATTAGCAAATGAAGAACGATATTTAGGTGCCTTGGAAATAGACAATTCTCTTGAACTGCATTGGTGGTTATATGGCGAATGTATTGGACCAAAATTTAGATTACTCAATAAAGAAATTAATATTCTTATTGACAACAATGAACCTGAAAGTTTGGAATATGTAGAAGATATAAAACAGCGTTTAAAAGGTATTCAATTTGACAATATTAATACCGAATTTTCAAATTACCGCCATAGCGTTTTTGACGATAAACATAATTATGAACATGCAAAAAGAGCTACCGAATGGAAACAAGGAATGGATTCTATTTTCACAACGATTACGGATGAAATAATTGGAAAGCTAACAGACACAGCACCAGATTTGACAGACAAACTGTGGTCTATCAATCAAACTTTTATAAATGCTCAAACAGGAGAACAATATGCTCAAGCAATGACTTCTTGCAGAAGAGTTTTTGAATATATTACAGACTGCTTGTTTCCTGCCACAAACGAAATAATCGAAGGGCATTCATTAAAAAAAGACAAGTACAAAAACAGGCTTTTAGAATTTGCCAAACGAGAATTTAAAAGTGAAACAAATATTGACCTAATTGTTACCAATACTTCATCACTATTTGACGAATGGAATAAACTTTATGAGCTATCAAACAAAGGAGTTCATAGCGACCCACATAGACAAGAATGCAGGCGTTGTATTATTAGGACAATTTTATTGTTAGACGATTTAATTGCTATAAAAAGGACACCTTTTGAAGTTAATGTGAAAGGTGAAAAATTTATTAGCGACTTTATGGAAAGACACAATGCCAGCCGCTAACATTGGGTTTTCCGCTATGCTGGCTGACGAAAAAATCCTCATCTTTTTGTTCGCTATCAGCTTTTGTTCCAGCTTGACGTTTTTCAATTTAGCTTTTAGTTGTTATCTTCAACTTTGGCATTTCTATTGGGCTTCAGTTCCGGGCTGGACGAACATAAATTCTAGCACAGCAGCAAGCCCTGAAAGTTGGTGGCAAGTGTAAAAAGACAGTGCAACACGACTACGTGTAGTAAAATAAACTAAATTTGAAATCTGAAATAAAAGAAAATGATAAGCTCAATAACAATAAAGAATTTTATGGCTCATTCAGAATTGAGCTTAAAAGACATTCCTTCTATCAATGTGATAATTGGAAAGAATGACACAGGTAAGACAGGATTGCTCAAACTTTTATATGCAACTGTTAAATCATTAGAAGTATACAGTCTTAAATCGAAACAATCAGATGTAGTGTTTAAGAAAGAACTTTCAGACAAACTTCATGACACATTTATGCCACGTAAAAATGGACTTGGCGACTTGGTTCAAAAGGGCAGTAAAGAAAAACTTGATGTAAATATTACAATAGTTGGAAACAATGGAAAATATAAGCAGCCTATTTACTTCTCATTTGGAGACAGGACAGAGAAATCTATTACTACTTGCATTGAGCACGTAGAACCATTGACAAATAGTTCAATCAATGCATTATTTGTTCCAGCGAAGGAAGTTTTAACCGCTTTTACTGACATAAGAAATATTAGAGAGAATTTTTATGGTGTCGGATTTGATGACACATACTTAGACTTAATCAAGGCTCTTAGCTTGGAAACGACAAAAGGGCGTGTTGCAACTGAACTTAGCCAAGTAAATAAGTCACTTGAAGACTTATTTGAAGGAAAAATAGAACAAACAGGGCAAAAGGACCAACCATTCGTTTTTAAGAAAGGCAATCAACAGTTTGCAATGCAACAGACAGCAGAAGGGATTAAAAAAATAGGAATTTTGACGACTCTAATAACGAATCGTCAATTAGGTAAAGGAACAATTCTATTTATGGACGAGCCTGAAACTGCATTACACCCAGATGCAGTTAGACAAATGGTTGAAATGTTAGTTGCAATGAGTAAGGCGGGTGTTCAAATTTTTCTAGCCTCACATAGCTATTTTGTAATAAAACAGCTTGCTAACTGTGCAAAAAGAGACGATTTAAATGTTTGCTGTTGGAACTTAAAAAGAGAAATAGGAAAACCTGTAAGTAACTCTTTTCACGACTTAATTGATGGAGTTTTACCTTCCAATTCAATTATTGATGAAGCTCTTAAAATGTATGATGAAGAAATTAATATTGACCTAAAATAGTTTTTGAAATGCCCATTACAGAAAGTTCAATAACATTAAATTTCCCCGACAACAACTACTTTAGGTTATGTGATTGTGATGGCTACAAAGCTATTCAAAATAATTTCGCTGAAATGGATGTTTGTTGGTATGACCTAACAAGCGATACACTCTATATCATTGAATTGAAAAATTGGGCTAATAATACTCTTGCCGAAGAAAGTGACGCGAATTATACACCTGACGAGATTCAAAAAATGAAAGCAGGAATTTCAAATTATAGAATCGGAAATCTTCTAAAAAAGTCTGTTGACACGACTTGTATGTTTATGTCAATTTTACTCGGTAAGGTAAACGGCATTAAGATTCAACAATGTTCGCCTTTTACGATTTCAAATAACTCTACAATCAAGTTATTATCAATTATTAATTGGACAGACATTGATAGCACATACATTTCAAATATAAACACCCAATATAAATCAAAATTTAATTCATACGCAAAGTTGTTTGACATAAAAACATTTTTGGTTTTACCTAAGGACAAGGCGACTCAATTATTCACTTGGATAAGCTAAGAACAATAAAAACACCAGCCACCAACAGCCGTTTGCCACAATGGAGGCCGACGTGGTTAAATCAATTGTAGTGCTTCTATCAACATTTGTGCTTGGTTGACAGTGAAGTGCTCCGAAATCCCCCACTGGGGCAAGCACCAAACCGCTTCCCGTCAGACTACCATTCCAAACCAACACCATAAAAACAGACAAAAAGTGTAAACTACGACAAGCCTGGCAATGAAACCGATATCATGTGAAAACATGCATGCCCGTGGAGAACTTACCCAGGCTCAATGTTACTTGCCCGGATCGGCAAGCAGAAGGCTTCTTGCATTGTCCGCTGCGACTACGAGTCCGCCAGCCATCATGATGATGTCCTTGATCACCAGGCGGCCCGCCGCGGACAGGTAGGGAAACCCATGGTGTGGCCCGCCGATATCCGGCACAAAAGTCTCAGGCGTGGTGATCAGGAAGGAAAGCATTACCACCGACATCCCAAACGTGAGCAGACCGCCCCACATACCGAGCCTGGGAGCCCAGATTCCCGCCAATGTGAGCAAACCAATCAATACAATAGCGGCACCCAGTCCGTAGGCGAAAACATAGGTGCCGTTGCTTTCATGCCAGGAGATGTTATCCGGAACCACCTCCCCTTCTTTATTTTTATGGGCCGCATATTCATCGGGATGGTTATAGAAAAAAGACATAAGCGGGCTATTCGCCACGAAAGGCACAATACCGTCAGCTTCATATTGAAAAACCTTCAGGCCACCGATCCAGGCCATGACAATGAATATGCTGATCCGCAGAAAGTTGGCAAAAAGGGCTTGGCTTTGCGCCAGGGACTTGATGAGGGTATTCATAGTTTGAGTAGTGCTGGTAATGGTACTGATTTAATTGAGCTTAACTGTTTCCTTTACATGGATCGCAAGGAGGTCTTTTTGTACCACCAAAGATATCGCTTTCATTGATCCATCGTAGCCCAAAAGCAGATAATTTAATACCCTCGCCCGACACAAGTACAATTGCCACCCTGCGGATTTTCTCCTCAGTAAGTGGTGCGGGTGTCATGGCAGGTCCGCACAAGGAAAGCAACGGTGTACTGGTGTCAGGATATCTGATCTGCAAAGCGGACAGTCAGGAAGAGGTTCAGGAGTGGAGCAGATCCTGCCCTATCCACAAATACCCGAACAGCTCCGTTGAGATCAGGCCGCTAACTCCGTTTCCGATGAACTGAAACAATTAAATCTTGACAATCAACCATTTAGCGGAAATCCGGTATCCATCTGCTGGCCTTTATTGTAACACCCCCCAAAGTCCCAAACCTGTGTTTTATGCAAGAAACACAGGTTTTTGTGTAACGAACCCATTCCTAAATCCTGTCACCTTTGCCTTGTCTTACGCTGTGACAAAGCTTGTTCCCGTGATTTACGACTTACAGTTATTACAAAAAACGATGATACACACTGATTCCCAACGCATACCGGATTTTGTCACGAATAATCCTGTACGTCGAACCAACGGTTGCCGGAGACGCTGTTCCCGGCATGAACCCTTTAAACTTTATTTATTCAAAGAACCAAACTCACTGGCATAAATCCGGACCAGCAGCAGAAAATAGCTGATCATCAGCGGGCCAAAGACAAAACCCCAGAAACCAAACAGCTTGAGCCCAACAATTAATCCAAGTACTGCGATAACGGGATGAACATTGCCGATTTTCTGAAGTAAAGTGATCCGCGCCAGATAATCAACGTTGCTCGTGACAACGATGCTGTAAATGGCCAGTCCGATGGCTTGTCCACTTTCACCGGATGCATACAGATAGATGATCAGCGGAATCCAGATAAAGGAGGTGCCCACGACAGGGAAAAATGCAAAAATGGCAGTAATAAAACCCCATAACAGATAATCCTTTACGCCAAAAATCCAGTATCCAAGTACGGCAATTACCCCTTGAACAATAGAGATCAGTGGAATACCCAAGGCGTTGGCACGGACCATGTTTTTAGTTTCGATGGCCAGCACATCTACATTTTCCTCTTTTAATGGGATCATATGCGAAATTTTCCTTTCCATTTCGGTTCCGTTGGTAAGCATAAAATAGAAAAGAAAAAGGATCATGAGCAGATTGCCCGCCACCGAAGCAGAACTATTCAGAAAGGAAGGAATGAAATTTGTGATCTGTCTCTGTATGTCGCTCAGGCTTTGGTCCGTGAGCATGTCAAAACCCGTCCACTGTTCTATTTGAGCCGATGCGGATTTAAAAACCACAATGATCTGATCAGAATTATGCAGAAGTACATTGATCTTAGACGAAATCAAATGAATGGCAAAGGATACCGGCAGACCAATACCAATCAGAAACGCAAGTAAAAATAACAGTGCGGTTCCCATTTTATTCCAATGCTTGCGGATGGTTAAGGTGAAGTACAACTCCCTGCTCAGTATATACAAAGCAAGGGCACCTAAAAAGCCGGGAAGAAATCCATTTAGCTCAAACAGGAGCAACAGCGCCAGGGCGACGAGCATGATCAGTAATCCGATTTGTCTGATCCTATTGTTGAAGGTTGGCATGGTGTTGGATGTGAAATACCGTATGTAATAACTGCCTTTTGATCAAAGAACGTAACTTTAAAGCGCACAAATAAGTTGAAAGTAAGATTATCCTAATAAATAGAGACTAAATATCATTCTCGGTCTTAATCATTACTTTCAGAACAAAACTATCGAAATTTCACAACAATATCATGTCAGAAAAACCCCGCCCCGTTACCTCTGCTGAATCTGACAGCCTTCCTTCAACAGATTTCAAAACCGGATTATCGAGTCAGGAAGCTGCTCTGCGCATCGCGCAGTTTGGTCTGAACGAGCTGGAGCAAGTCCGGCCCGAGAGCATCTGGTCCATCCTTCTGAGACAGGTGAACAGTATCATCGTCTGGATTCTGGCGGTGGCGGCCATCGTATCCTTTTTTCTGGGTGATAACCTGGAAGGCTTCGCCGTGATCGCCGTTATTCTGATCAATGCACTCACTGGTTTTATTCTCGAATACAACGCCCGGCAATCGATGGAGGCGTTGCGAAAACTGGACACGACACCAGCCAGGGTATTGCGGGATGGAAAAATAAAAGAAGTTCCTTCCGATCAGCTGACCCTGGGCGACGTGCTGATCCTGGAAGCCGGGGATCTGATCCCGGCTGACGCACTGATCCTGGAAGAGAACCAGTTAACCATTGATGAATCCGCTCTCACGGGCGAATCTGTTCCTTCCCAAAAAAGTACGGATGCGTCTCCCGAGGATGCGCCCCTGGGCGACCGCCACAACAGGCTGTTTAAGGGCACGGCCATCACCAACGGAAACGGCAAGGCCATCGTAACCCAAATAGGACAAGCAACCGAGCTGGGCAAAATTGCCTCCATGGTCAGCGAAGCCAAACGCTCGGCTACGCCATTAGAAGCTAAACTGGACGCCCTCGGCAAAGTACTGATCTGGGTTACGCTGGGTATGGCTACGTTGTTTTTAATCGTTGGATTTTTGCGAGGGCAGGAAATCAAACAGCTGATAGAAACCGCTGTGGCACTGGCTATTGCCGCCATCCCGGAAGGCATGTCGGTGGTGGCGACTGTTGCCCTGGCTTATGGCATGCTCCGTCTGGCCAAAAAGAAAGTAATTGTAAAACGCCTTTCGGCCGTAGAAACACTGGGAGGAACCAACGTGATTTTCACTGACAAAACCGGAACACTTACCCAAAATAAAATCGAAGTGCAGGCGCTGCGTGCCACGGGGAATGACTTTACCGTTCGTGTTCATACAGACAAAGCTGGCGCTCCGTTGCTTGATGTAACATCGGGCGAGCCTACGCTGATCCATTCGCCTGAACTTGAAATACTGGCCCGAATCGGCGCATTGGTAAATAATGCACAGCTGGACTCAAAAAAATCCGACCGGAAGGAAATGGGAGACCCCGTAGAAATTGCGCTGCTTCTGTATGCGCGGGCGGCAGGCATTGACCTGCACAAACTGCACCGGGAATATCACCGGCAGGCCGAACAGGCATTCAGCTCCGACACCCGCCTGATGGCGACGCTCCACCAGGTAGGTTCCGAATATTTTATCGGGGTAAAAGGTGCCGTGGAAGAGGTGTCGGCGCTTTGCCATTGGGACAACCAGCAAGATCGGGACAAAGAACTTGAGATATCAGAGCGAATGGCAGCCGACGGGCTTCGCACGCTCGCTTTTGCCTACCGGCAAACGGATACAAAACCAGGAGAAGATTTCACGCATGACGAAAAACTGACCTATGCCGGATTGATCGGATTTTTGGATCCGCCACGTAAGGAAGTAACCAAGTCATTGAACGCCTGTCATAAGGCTGGTATAAAAGTCATTATGGTTACCGGTGATCACCCGGCTACTTCGCTGAAAATTGCAAAGCAGGTCGGCCTGGTTGAAGAAGACGAGCTACTGGTACTCACCGGGAAAGATCTTGAATCGTTTGATTTTTCATCGGCGAATGACCAGAAAAAAATGATGGAATGCCATGTATTTGCCCGGGTAAATCCTGCTCAGAAACTGGACATGATTGATTTTTATCAAAAACAGGGAGATATCGTGGGCATGACCGGCGACGGGGTAAACGACGCTCCCGCCCTGAAGAAATCCGATATCGGTATTGCCATGGGACTCCGGGGAACAGCCGTCGCCGCCGAAGCTGCTGATATGGTGCTCAAAGATGACTCGTTTGCTTCCATCGTGCATGCCATTGAACAGGGAAGGGTCATTTTTGAAAATATCAGGAAGTTCATCGTGTTTCTGTTGTCCTGCAACATGAGTGAAATTTTCGTGGTCACTTTTGCGGGTTTTCTCAATGTGGGCAGCCCGCTTCTGCCCCTTCAAATTCTCTTCATCAACATCATTACCGATGTGTTCCCGGCGCTTGCCCTGGGTGTAGGTAAAGACAACAAGAATCTGATGAAATCCGAACCAAGGGATCCCAAGCAGCCCATATTACAGGCAGCGGATTGGAGGAGAATTGTGTTTTATGCATTGGTCATGACCGCATCCGTTTTGGGTGTGTACTGGTATGCAATTGATCAACTGGGTTTTAGTCCCGAAGAAGGAAACACCGTTACCTTTTATGCACTTTCACTGGCACAGCTGCTTCATGTTTTCAACATGTATTCAGGCAAGCTGCATTTTTTCAATAATGAAATCACCCGGAACAAATTTATCTGGATGGCTTTGACACTCTGCATTGCCATTATGCTTGTCACCTATTACACACCCTTCTTCCGACAAATACTCTCACTTCAGTTACTTGATGTACAAGCTCTGGAATTAATACTTGTGGCAGGCATTGCTCCTGTTCTGGTGACACAAACGGTTCGCCTGTTTTTCCCGATAAAATAATCCTGGCAACGCCAAATCTGTGAATGATGCAACTTGTAGCAGCGCTTTTGTAACAAGTGGCGGTGAAAATAGCACCACCTTTACGCTAACGGAATGGCAGGGGTCTTCATGACTTAAATAATGACCTGCCACCAGGCTATTAGCTAAAAGATCACACATTATGGACCGAAAAGAAAATGCCACCGAAATGGAGAAGTCAAAAGCGCATATCATCGTTGAAATCATAGAATATGTTCCAAACGCCGTGCTGAGCAGAACCATCATTCGCAAGACCACCGGTAACATTACCGTCTCTTCATTTGATACAGGCGAGGAGCTTCCAGAGAAGTCATCTGCCTTTGATACCTACATCCAGATCATCGACGGGTCTGCTGAAATTGTTATAGACGGGACCAAGCACAAACTGAAATTAGGGGAGGGAATAATCATTCCGGCTCACGCCAGAAATTCCTTTTGCGCCAAAGAGCAGTTCAAAATGATCTCGACGGTAATCAAGAGCGGGTATGAATGATTGAAATCATGCTCAACAACAAACCAATCTCAAGGATATGATACCAAAAAAAATGAAGGCTGCTGTGGTTCGTACGTTTGGACAACCGCTTCAGATCGAAGAAATGCCTGTGAAAGAACCAGGTAAAAATCAAATTCTGGTTAAGGTCATGGCAAGTGGCGTTTGTCATACCGATCTCCACGCCACCGATGGCGACTGGCCTGCAAAACCCAAAATGCCTCTGATCCCTGGCCATGAAGGTATTGGCTATGTGGTTGCACTGGGACCGGAGGTGACTGGTGTAAAAGAAGGGGATATTGTGGGTGTACCCTGGTTGTATAGTGCTTGTGGATGCTGCGAGTTCTGCATCACCGGCTGGGAAACCTTGTGCGAGACGCAGCAAAATGGCGGATACAGCGTCGACGGCAGTTTTGCAGAATATGTAATTGCCGATGCCAGGTATGTGGCGCATCTGCCTGATCATACCAATATGATCGAAATGGCTCCTATCCTGTGTGCCGGCGTGACGGTTTACAAAGGCCTTAAAGAAACCGAGGCGAAAGCAGGAGAATGGGTTGCCATTTCAGGAATCGGTGGCCTTGGGCATTTGGCGGTGCAGTATGCAAAAGCCATGGGTATGCATGTGGCTGCAATCGATATAAGTAAGGAAAAGCTCGATTTGGCTAAAAGACTGGGCGCGGACCTCACTGTGAATGCCCTGGAAAACGACCCCGGCGAGTTCCTGAAAAAAGAAACCGGGGGCATGCACGGTGTACTGGTAACTGCCGTATCACCAATCGCCTTTAAGCAGGGGATCTCTGCTTTACGGAGAAAAGGAACGATAGCCTTGAACGGTCTGCCCGCCGGTAGTTTTGACCTGCCCATTTTTGAAACCGTGCTGAACCGTTATACCGTAAGAGGCTCTATCGTGGGAACCAGAAAAGATCTTGCGGAATCCATCCAGTTTGCGCTCGAAGGAAAAGTAAAAGCGACGGTTCATACTGCTCAACTTGAAGATATCAACTCGGTATTTGAGCAAATGAGAGCCGGAACCATTGACGGACGGGTGGTGATGGAAATTGGTGCCGCCTGATAAAACATGTAATTTATCATTAACTTTCTGCTGAATGAGTGCCGGAAAATCAATCCTAATTATCAACGGCGGCTCATCCAGCATCAGGTTTGCCTTTTATGAGACCACACCCGTCCTGAGCTTATTGCTGACCGGAAAGCTCGAAAACAGGGGTAACACACCCACCCGTTTGGTTTGGACCAAAAACGGCTCTACACAACCTGAAATGGCGGCAATTACCGAGAACACCGCGGAAAGCGCCATTCAATTTCTGACAGGCTGGCTGGAAAAACAACCTGAATTCTCCTCCATTACCGCCATAGGTCACAGGATCGTTTTCGGCATGCAAGAGACGGAACCTCAGGAAATAACGCCCGAATTATTAATCTATCTAAAAAAAATCAGTCCGTACGATCCGGAGCACCTGCCCGAAGAGATGAAGCTGATCACGCATTTTGCAATTCAACATCCTGACTTGAAGCAGATTGCCTGCTTCGACACTGCCTTTCATGCACACATGCCAGCCGTTGCTAAACAGTTAACCATTCCACGAAAGTTTGCACGAAAAGGACTCCAGCGTTATGGGTTCCACGGGCTTTCATACGCCTATCTGATGCTTGAACTTGAACGTGTGGCCGGCAAAGAGGCCGCAAACGGTAAAATCATATTGGCACATCTGGGTAACGGGGCAAGTCTGGCAGCGGTAAAACAGGGCAAAAGTGTCGAAACCAGCATGGGATTCACGCCTGCCTCCGGGGTGATGATGGGGACGCGGAGTGGAGACATTGACCCCGGAATCGCCTGGTATATCATGCAGTTTGAAAAGCTCAACACCGACCAGTTTAGCCACCTGGTCAATCACCAATCCGGCTTATTGGGTATCTCAGAAACCAGTTCCGACATGCGCGAACTGATCGACGCTGCCGCATCAGATCCCCGGGCCGAAGAAGCGATCACCTTGTTTTGCTATCAGATCACAAAATGTATCGGCGCCTTTGCAGCGGTGCTGGGAGGTGTGGACACCCTCATTTTTTCAGGAGGCATCGGTGAAAATATCCCGCAGATCCGCAGCCGGATTTGTGAAAACCTTGGCTTTCTGGGAATTGAACTCAATGAAAAAAGAAATCAACATCATGAGGCCATAATCTCAGCTGATCGTGGTAAGGTGTCCGTCCGGGTGATTGCCACCAATGAAGAATTAATGATCGCCAGGCAGGTGAGCCAGGTTTTGAACCAGTCCAGCAAACAATCATAAAAATGGAAGACACAGATCTTGAAATGAAGAGCCTCACACCGGAATTATTGCAAAAAATGAATGCCTACTGGCAAGCCGCCAACTATTTGTCTGTGGGCCAGATATACCTGTACGGCAATCCCCTGTTAAAAGAAAAATTAACCCTGGAACACATCAAGCCGCGGCTACTCGGACATTGGGGCACTACGCCCGGGCTCAATTTTATTTATGTTCACCTGAACCGCATCATCAAGGAGTACGATCTCAACATCATCTACGTTACCGGCCCCGGCCATGGCGGCCCCGGGTTGGTGGCCAATACGTATCTGGAAGGAACTTACAGTGAGGTTTACCCCCATATCAGCCAGGACGAAAACGGCATGCAGAAATTATTTAAACAGTTCTCCTTCCCAGACGGTATTCCCAGCCATGTGGCACCGGAAACACCCGGCTCGATTAACGAAGGTGGCGAACTCGGTTATTCGCTGGTGCATGCTTTTGGCGCGGTTTTTGACAATCCTTACCTGATCGCCGCCTGCGTCATCGGCGATGGGGAAGCCGAAACCGGCGCATTGGCTGCGAGCTGGCATTCCAACAAATTTCTGAATCCCGCTCACGACGGAGCCGTGCTACCTATCCTGCATTTGAATGGATACAAAATCGCCAACCCCACTGTTCTGGCAAGGATACCGAAAGAGGAACTGGAGCAACTGTTCCGGGGATATGGCTACAATCCCTATTTTGTTGAAGGTGATGATCCCGACACCATGCATGAATTGATGGCGTCCACTTTGGATATTGTGGTGGAAGAGATCCGGCAGATCCAGAGTGATGCGCGAGTATACGGGTTTAAAAAACGATCAGCATGGCCCATGATTATATTCCGCTCACCAAAAGGCTGGACCGGCCCAAAAGTTGTGGACGGACTTCAAATTGAGGGAACATGGCGCGCGCATCAGGTCCCACTGGCCGAACTGGCAGCAAAACCTGAACACCTGCAAATGCTTGAAGCATGGCTGAAAAGCTACACACCTGAACTGCTCTTTGACAACAAGGGAAAACTGATTCCAGAACTCGCCTCCCTTGCCCCGGCAGGCAACAGAAGAATGGGCGCCAATCCGAGTGCCAACGGTGGTTCTATGCTTATTGACCTGAAAATGCCGGATTTTAAAGTTCATGCCGTGGTAGTTCCTGCACCGGGAAGTATTACTGCCGAAGCGACCTCAGTCATGGGCGGGTTTCTCAGGGATGTAATGAAGGCCAATTGGAATGAACGAAATTTCAGGATATTTGGCCCGGACGAAACGGCATCCAATCGGCTTTCCAAAGTGTTTGACCTTACCGGAAGAACGTCCACTGCAGAGATAATTCCTGGCGACAATCATCTTTCACCCGACGGCCGGGTGATGGAAGTATTGAGTGAACATCTTTGCCAGGGGTGGCTGGAAGGTTATTTGTTGACCGGCAGGCACGGGCTCTTTTCCTGTTATGAAGCGTTCATTCACATTGTAGATTCAATGTTCAACCAACATGCCAAATGGCTACAGGTTTCCAGAAATCTTCCCTGGCGCAAACCCATCGCTTCACTGAACTATCTGCTTACCTCACACGTATGGCGACAGGATCATAACGGCAACAGTCATCAGGATCCGGGCTTTCTGGATGTAGTAGCCAACAAAACAGCCGAAATTGTCCGCATTTATCTGCCACCAGATGCCAATACCCTGCTTTCAGTAACGGATCATTGCCTGAGAAGCCGGGACTATATCAATGTAATTGTGGCCGGGAAACAGCCGGAAATGCAATGGCTGGACATGGATGCCGCCGTTAAACATTGCACCGCCGGCCTGGGCATCTGGCAGTGGGCCAGCAATGACGAAGGATTTGAGCCGGATGTGGTGATGGCCTGCGCAGGAGACGTGCCCACACTCGAAACCATTGCAGCTGTGCAGATCCTCCGGAAACAATTACCGGAACTGAAAGTGAGGGTAATTAATGTGGTGGACCTGATGACACTCCAACCCGAAAGTGAGCACCCGCACGGATTAAATGACTGTGATTTTGACATACTTTTCACGAAGGACAAACCCATTATTTTCGCCTTTCACGGTTATCCGCTGCTGATCCACCGCCTTACCTACCGGCGTACCAATCATAAAAACCTGCATGTTCGGGGCTACAAAGGAGAAGGAACGACTACCACGCCGTTTGACATGGTTGTGCTCAATGAACTGGACCGCTTTCATCTGGCAGGTGATGTGATAGACCGGCTGCCTGGCTTGGGTGCCAGAGGGGCCTATACCAAACAATATCTCCGCGACAAGCTGCTCGACCACAAAGCATACATTCAAATTCACGGTGAAGATATGCCCGAAATCCTGAACTGGAAATGGAGTTTGGACGGAGCAAAGCAAGCCGTAAGTCAATGAAAAAAAGTTAAACAAAGATGCCATTTAAAACTATCTTTACCATGCCGGATAGCGACAGCCAGTCTCAGAAGCAATATCAGACATCCCCAACACTAATTACCAAATTAAACGCTTAATTATGAACAAAAATGGACCCATCGTGATCATAGAAGATGACCTTGATGACCAGCAGATTTTGACAGAGATTTTCAACGAACTACCTTACGGGAACAAACTGGTATTTTTTGATGACGGCGTGCAGGCACTGGAGTATTTAACCGATACGGACATCGAACCTTTCCTGGTGCTTTCCGACATCAATATGCCCAAATTAAACGGCATGGAATTACGCGATAAAATTCACAACAATGAGGATCTGAGATTGAAGTCGATTCCCTATCTTTTCTTTTCGACCTCAGCTGAGCAGAAACATGTGATTGATGCCTATTCCAGGTCCATTCAGGGATTCTTCGTTAAACCGAGTAGTTATGACAAACTCAAAGCAATCATAATCAAGATTGTCGAATATTGGCAAGAATGTGAATCGCCCAAGTATATCAAAAATGCGCAACAATGAGACAACAGTCTGATTGCCATAATCAAATTGAGCAATCTTGCATAATCTCAGACTAGCTTTTGGGTTGTATTTATGAGGCGAAAACCTTTGAAAGTGTGTTTCACGTAAACATATTGACATCCATTGTTGGTTACCTACCGTACCAATTGAGCCTCAAATCAATTTATACGTATATCCCGACCTTGTACCAGCAAAAAAAATACTAACTTTCAACCATTAAATCCAGGTTGAAAGTTCCCAAAGAAGACCCGCCATCACACGCCATGCCAAACGCCACAGCCAACCTCCATCAAGGCCTGTCCACCGACCAGGTCATACAATCCCGCAACACCCACGGCGAGAACAAAGTAGAGAATAAGAACAAAAGCGGAATCTGGACAGCTGTGATGGATTTGGCCAAAGAGCCTATGCTGATTCTGCTGATCGTCGCGGCGGCTATTTACTTTATAACCGGCGCTATTGGCGAAGGTTTGTTTATGCTCGGTGCCATATTTGTGATTTCTGCTATTTCCATTTACCAGGATACCAAAAGCCGGAATGCACTTGCGGAGCTCAAATCGCTGACGCAACCTAAATGCAGAGTCATCAGGGATGGTGTTGAGGTGGAAATTCTGCGGGAAGAAATTGTGATCGGAGATTTCCTGATATTGGAAGAAGGCAATAAAATCCCTGCGGACGGCGCCATTCTCGAAGCACACGATTTTTCGGTTAACGAATCCATTCTGACCGGTGAATCACTCGCTGTGGCCAAAAATGATTCCGGAACCGCGATTTTCCAGGGAACACTGGTTTCCAGCGGCAGGGCTACCGCAGAAATCACTGCCATCGGCGACAAAACAAAACTGGGACAGATCGGCATCAGTCTCGAATCCATTGAGCAGGAACCTACCCCGCTCCAGATTCAGATCACCAATTTTGTAAAGAAAATGGCGATCATTGGCGGCGTTGTTTTTTTGATCGTCTGGGGAATCAATTACATCCGAACCCATCAGTTTTTAGATAGTCTGCTGAAAGCCTTAACCCTTGCCATGAGCATTTTACCGGAAGAAATACCGGTGGCTTTTACAACCTTTATGGCCCTGGGAGCATGGCGGCTGATGAAAATGGGGATCATCGTCAAACGCACACAGACCATCGAAACGCTGGGCAGTGCCACGGTGATTTGTACAGACAAAACCGGGACGATCACAGAAAACAAAATGGAGCTGGCCGGGCTGTACGTGCTGGCTACAAATTCCATTGTGCTACCAGCGCATGGATTGCATGACGAAGGGCAAAAGCTGCTGACCATGGCGATGTGGTCCAGCGAACCGGAGGCATTTGATCCCATGGAAATGGCCCTGCATGAAGCCTACGGAAAGCTGGCAACACATGACAACCGACCCGATTTTAAGCTGGTTTATGAATATCCACTGGAAGGGAAACCGCCCATGATGACCCATGTTTTTAAAAACACCGCCGGAAACCGCATCGTCGCTGCCAAAGGAGCTCCAGAAGCGCTGATGGCACTTTCAGGATTGTCGGAAAGTGAAAAAAGCGCCACCTCGGCAGCGATAAACGAGCTTGCGGCCAAGGGATACCGGGTTTTGGGTGTTGGTCAAAGTGATTTTTCAGGGGAATCATTTCCAGAAAAGCAGCAGGACCTATCGTTCCATTTTCTAGGCCTGGTTGCATTTTACGATCCCCCGAAAGAAAATATCGAGTCCGTTTTTGAGTCTTTTTACAAAGCGGGTATTCAGGTCAAGATCATTACGGGCGACAATGCCGCAACCACGCAGAATATCGCCCGACAAATCGGGTTCAAGGGCGCCGACAACATTTTGCTGGGTGATCAGCTGGTCGCCATGGACGACAAAACCTTACAGCTAAAAGTATTGCAGACGGGCATCTTTGCCAGGATGTTTCCCGAGGCCAAGCTGAAGGTCGTCAACGCACTCAAAGCCCAGGGACAGATCGTGGCCATGACCGGCGACGGTGTGAATGACG
This sequence comes from Dyadobacter sp. 32, assembly GCF_902506755.1. Classification (GTDB taxonomy): domain Bacteria; phylum Bacteroidota; class Bacteroidia; order Cytophagales; family Spirosomataceae; genus Dyadobacter. Next base: position 2,489,361 of record NZ_LR735258.1, read on the forward strand.
GCCCGGCGCTGAAAGCCGCGCACATCGGCATCGCGATGGGCAAAAAAGGTACAGAAATAGCCAAACAGGCTTCATCCCTGATCCTGGTGGACGATGATCTGGCCCGCATGGTGGATGCTGTGGCCATGGGTCGCAAAATTTACGTCAGTCTGAAAAACGCAATCCGGTACATTATTTCCATCCACATTCCCATCATCCTCACCGTATTTATTCCGCTGGCGCTGGGCTGGATCTACCCCAACATTTTCACCCCGGTCCACATCATATTTTTCGAGCTGATTATGGGCCCGACCTGTTCGATTATCTATGAAAACGAGCCCATGGAAAAGGATTTACTATTACAAAAACCCCGACCGTTTTCTTCCACATTTTTCAGTTTAAAAGAATTGTCTGTCAGCATTTTGCAGGGCGTGGTCATCACCCTCGGTATGCTGCTGCTGTATCAGTATGCAGTGATGCAATCGTACGACGAAGCCCTCACCAGATCCATGGTTTTCATCGGGCTGCTTGCGGCCAATATCTGTCTTACGCTTGTAAACCGATCCTTCACGCACTCCCTGTTTACCACTTTACGTTATAAAAACAACCTGGTTCCCATCATCATTGGCATCACCGTCGTATTATCGACCCTCATTTTTGTGATCCCCCCGGTCACCCGATTTTTCAGTCTGGAGGCCATCACGCTAAGCCAATTGCTCATCAGCATTGGTGTGGGTTTTGCCTTTACCGTTTGGTATGAGGGGGTTAAGTTTTATAATCGGAAACAAGTTGTGCAAAATCAAACAGCTCCTGCGAATTAACCATGGGTTAAAGAGCAGGATTAACCAGCTTCTGTTCCTCCCGCTCCCAAATAAACGTCTGCGCGTGATTTCTCTGCAGCAAGAACAACGCAACGGCCATAAACAAAGTGGCTGGAAAGGCGGCGTAAGAACCGATTGGTGAAACGGCAACGCAGAACACAATGCCAGCCCAGCAACCATATCTGAACAACTTACCTTTCAGTAACATGGACAGGGCTATCACACCCTGGGAGGCAGCGATGAATAAAACCATTGGTGTTACAATCGCTTCAAATGCCCCCAAAATGAACCTTTTATAAATCGGAACGGAGCTGTCGGCGTAATCCTGGTATACCCAGGGTGTTTCCACGGACATTGACGAATTGAGCCAGCACGCCCAGCCGAAAAGAAGCAGGAAAAACAATCGCGCAAACTGAGGGTGTTTCACACTCGCCCATATCGACAACAATGCGAGCAAATTAGCGCCGACGTAAACGGCCACCAGGAAAAACGGGTTCAGAAGGAAATGATCCATAGTAATGCGGTTTTTGCGGGAAATGAATTAAAAAAACAGGAGCCCTACCGGGACGCCATGGTCGGTTATTGCCCACAAAGGTTCCCGTTAAGACGTAACCACAACCTCCCTCTTCAAATACGGATCAACCCTATTGATCCCGACATTTGTTGGTCACGGAGTCATGGTGCAAATTTCAGCAAATCAGCCAACAACAAGTTACAACATCTCTGCGAAGAGTTGCATTAATCACGGATTTATGGGTAACAAGCGGGTGGTAGACGAGTCTTTTTTTGAATGTCACGTGCCATTATTTTAAAATCAACCGCAGAAATCGCACATTTGATATTTTCCTAAAAACAAGCCCAGGTTCAGAAAAGTACCACCTCACTCCAACTTACATACCGGCGAACAAACAGAAAAGAGTAATTTAGAAGACTGAAAATAGAAAAACTCAAACTGACCGAGTTGACACAATAATAAACATTGGTACACACTAAAATACAAAAGCAGATGAATACAAAAGAATCCATCCAACTATTTGAAGACAAGCAGGTACGCACAGTCTGGGACGCCGGACAAGAAAAGTGGTATGTATCGATCATAGATGTCGTAGCAGTCTTAACCAATAGTGCAGATGCAAATGCCTATTGGCGCAAGCTGAAACAACGCTTAAAAGCCGAAGGAAATGAAACCGTGACGAATTGTCACGGTTTGAAAATGCTTGCTCCCGATGGAAAAATGAGAATGACCGATGTAGCTGATACTGAGCAATTGTTCAGGCTCATTCAATCTATCCCATCACCAAAGGCGGAGCCTTTCAAACTCTGGCTTGCACAGGTGGCCAGTGAGCGTTTAGACGAAATGCACGACCCGGAGTTGAGTATTGACAGGGCATTGGAGCAATATGTGAAATTGGGATATTCCGAGAATTGGATTAATCAGCGTCTGAAAAGCATTGAAATACGTAAGGAGCTAACAGACGAATGGAAAAACCGCGGGCTGAAAGAAGGACAACAGTTTGCAACACTAACTGATATCATCACAAAGGCATGGGCGGGCAAAACCACCAAAGAATACAAGGTATTTAAAGGCCTAAAAAAGGAAAACCTGCGTGACAACATGACCAATACCGAACTCATATTGAATATGCTTGCTGAGGCTTCCACCAAGGATATCTCGGCAGCAGTAGAACCGAAAGACTTTGAAGAAAGTAAAAAAGTAGCAAGCCAAGGTGGCAATGTAGCCCATGTGGCTCTGAAGGAGCTAGAATCAAAAACTGGTAAAAAAGTGGTAAGTTCGGTCAATGCCAAAGCGGTTTTGAGGATTGAAAAACCGAAACAGGAAGAGTAAAAATGATTTTCCACGGTTGGGATTCTGTTGGGATCACCCTGTGTAATGAATCTTCCATATTTTGTTAAGAGCCCAAAAAACCGATTTCAAAAAGAGCCGGAGATAACTAGCTGGGTGGAAAAAATCAGTAATCACCAGCCAACAACATTTGCACAATTTATAAATGAAAATAAGCAAGCGATTACACGCAAACGTTAGGCGCGGCAATACTATTCACTAAGCCGGGATGAAAAATCAATAAATGGAAGAAACCACTGATACCAAACGACTTTCGCGCCTGACAGCAATGCTGACACAGTTGCAAACGAAACGGCTACTGACCGCATCCGAATTGGCTATCAAATTTTCGGTCAGTAAAAGAACGATATATCGGGACATAAAAGCATTGGAACAAGCGGGAGTCCCCATCCTCACGGAAGAAGGCAAAGGTTATACAATGATGGACGGATACAGAATTCCACCGGTCATGTTTACTGAAAGTGAAGCCAATGCATTAATCACTGCCGAACAATTGATCCAAAAAAACAAAGACGCTTCATTTGTAAAAGAATATTCGGGTGCCATCAACAAAATAAAGGCCGTTTTAGGCAGCGATACGAAAAACAAAGCGCAGCTTCTTTCGGATCGCATTGTGTTCAGACAAAATGTAAAATACGACAGAACAAGCAATTATTTATCCACATTACAACTGGCCCTGACAAACTTCAATCTTGTTAAAATTGGTTATCATTCCCCAGAAACAGGCCAGTCAACGGAAAGAACGATCGAACCGTTTGCTATTTACAGCACGCAGGAAAATTGGTTAGTGGTTGCGTTTTGCAAGCTCAGAAAAGATTTCAGAGCTTTTCGCCTCGACCGAGTGACCACTCTTAACACACTGACAGACAAATTCGTACCTCATAAAATGACCTTGCAGGAATACTTCCAAATTTGTAAGGAAAAATATTTTTCTGAACCCTTGCCATAGGGTTGTCTCCACACCATTTTAGTTTTGTGGCTTAACAAAAAATGGTTTAAAAAATGAACAAAGTTATCATAGAGCCTTTTCAGGTGATCGGCATTTCGGTAAGAACCACAAACGCAAACAATCAGGCTGCGCAAGATATTGCAGAATTGTGGGGTAGATTTATGAATGAGCGGATTTTGGAAAAAATTCCAAACAAAATCGACAACACCGTATATTCCATTTACACCGACTACCAAAGTGACCATACCCAGCCCTACACCACACTACTGGGCTGCAAGGTAGAAGCTTTACATACGATTCCCGAAGGAATGGTTGGCAGGTCATTTGACGGGGGAAACTTTGCGAGCGTATCGGCCAAAGGCGATTTGATGAAAGGTTTGATCGTGAACCAATGGTCCGAAATTTGGAAAATGGATTTAGACAGGTTGTATACAGCAGACTTTGAGGTATTTGGAGAAAAAGCACAAAATCCGTCCCAGGCAGAAATAGAATTTTTAATTGCTGTTAAATAAGTAAAAATGGTTGAGCAACTTCAAAAATATTATTTGAATCAAGAAGAGCCAAACAAGAGCTGCCTGCTTGCCTTACGGGATATTATTCTCAATCAGGATACCAATGTTACTGAAACGCAGAAGTGGGGAATGCCCTGCTTCTGCTATAAGAAAAAAATGTTTTGTTATCTGTGGACAGATAAAAAGACGCACAAACCATATATTTTAATGGTGGAAGGACAATACCTTGACCACCCCGACCTGGAACAAGGTGACCGTACGCGCATGAAGATTTTGAAGGTTGACCCCAATACCGATTTACCAGTAAAAAAGATTGACGACATTTTACAAAAAGCTTTGAACCTGTACCGGCACGGGGTAATTACCATTAGATAAAGGGTGGACAAAGGTGTAAACATGGTTAATCGCACCTGTGATTCATGTAACAATTTGAGCCCGGAATGTAACTCCTCACTTCTAAATAAAACCACCTTTAAGGAATTCGGCACGCTTTCAGGCAGGTCGCCGGATCATTCCTCAAAAATCCTGACCCGGTGTAAGTCCGCAAGGCCCTGTTCTGCTTGAATAGCATGGCTCGAGCTCAGCGTAATTAAAAATCTCCGAATGCAACCCATTTGACAATCTAAGGTTTTTCTAATGCCAAAGAGCCGACGCTGGCACGATTATGCCTGCATCATTGTATCAGAAAAGTTTAATACGAAATTACTATAATCATGAAATTACCTAACAAAGCGCTTATTCAGGAGCTATCTTCGGTGGGATCGGGTCCCTGCATCTCGGTATACTTACCCACCCACCGGACACATCCGGATAACGGGCAAGATCCTATCCGGTTTCAAAATCTGCTGAAAGAACTGGAAACTTCTTTGTCACAAAAATATCCGGTCAGTGAAGTCAAATCCTATTTGCTGCCACTTGAAAACATAAGAGAAGACCGCGACATCTGGAACCACAATCTGGATGGATTGGCCATTTTCAGTTCCGGGGAGATTTTTGAGCTGATCAGTTTGCCTGTACCCGTTACAGAGCTGGTGGTTGTGGCGGATAGCTTTCACACCAAGCCATTGCGCAAGTATCTGCAGACGGAGGATCGGTTTCAGATTCTGGGCCTGAGCCTGCATGAAATGCGACTTTACGAAGGCAACAGACATTCCGTTTCAGAAATAGAACTGGGACAGGAAATCCCGAAAACCATCACAGAAGCACTGGGTGATGAACTGACCGAAAAGCATACCACTGTGGCATCCTACGGAGGCGGTGGCGGTGGCAATATGCACCATGGACATGGTTCGAAAAAGGATGAAACAGATATTGATGCGGAACGGTTTTTCCGGGTGGTAGCGGAAACGGTACACGCGCATTTTTCGAAACCATCGGGACTTCCGCTTATCCTGGCAGCCCTTCCCGAGCATCACAATCTGTTCAAAAAGGTGAATAAGAATCCATTTTTACTTGAGGAGGGAATTGCACTGAATCCCGACGCCCTCACGCCCGAAAAGCTGAGAACGATGGCCTGGGAGGTGATGGAACCAGAGTACCATCTGCGATTGAAAAATTGGTCGGAAAAAGCGGGCCAGGCCATGGCCGACCAAAAAGGCAGTGATCTGATCAGCGACATTGTGGCTGCGGCCACAGAAGGCCGGGTAGACACCTTGTTGCTGGAAGCCGACCACATTATTCCTGGTAAAATTGTAGATGAAAGCAACGGACGCATCGAAACCGGCGAGCTTTCAGATCCCGAAACCGACGACCTGCTGGACGATATCGGGGAAATCGTTGAGAAACTGGGCGGACAGGTGGTAGTTGTACCTGCGGATAAAATGTCCTCTCAGTCTGGCGCCGCAGCCATTTACAGATATTGATCAAGCATCTCAATTTCAGAATTTCCAGTAAACCTTTTGCATCACGAAAATTTTCAAACACATGACCATCCAGTTTAACACCGATAAGAACATAACAGGAAGTGAAGAAAAAAGCGCTCCGCTGATTGCATTTCTAACCACAGATCTGAGCAGATTTAGTAAGCAAATCACGCGTTTGGAAGTGCATCTTTCGGATGAAAATGGCCACAAAGACGGACAGAATGATGTACGTTGCCTCATCGAAGCCAGGCTCGAAGGGCGCCAGCCGATAGCGGTGACCAACGATGCCAATACCAGTTCGCTGGCGGTGAGAGGTGCCAGTGATAAGCTAAAAAATGCCCTGGAAACAATCGTCGGACGAGCCAGAAATTACTAAAACGGGAAGCAAAATACCCGGGTATGCGCTTTCATACCCGGGTATTTTTTGATAAGTACAACCAATCGCCTGCACTGAAACCCGCCTGCTCTACATCCTACACTTTACGATCCACTCCTTTTTATGACAAAACCTACTAACCCGCTTTCGTTCAAGAGATTCTTTGTGTCCACCTCATCCGGTGGCGTCATTTTGATCATTTGTGTAATTATCTCTCTCATCATAGCAAATTCTGGCGCAGGGCCGGGTTTTGAAACATTATTAGCAACCGAAATCGGTGGAAATCCGGCGGGTCTCCAACTGCGCTACCCGGTATTGCTCTGGGTTAATGATGGGTTAATGGCCATTTTTTTCCTTTTTGTGGGCCTTGAAATTAAGCGGGAAATGGTGGAAGGGGAACTTTCATCTTTCAAAAAGGCGTCACTTCCTATCCTGGCAGCACTAGGAGGCATCCTTCCTCCCGCACTGATCTACCTGGCATTTAACGCGGGTACCGAAACTGCGGATGGCTGGGCTATACCCATGGCCACGGACATTGCCTTTGCTTTGGCAATCATTTCCATGGTAGGAAAACGTGTGCCGTCCTCCTTAAAAATATTCCTTTCAGCCCTGGCTATTGTGGATGATTTAATTGCCATTCTGGTTATTGCCCTATTTTACTCCGCCGATATCCATTACAGTTACCTGCTATATGCTTTGGGGATTTTTGCCTTTCTACTACTGCTCAATAAGCTAAAAGTGAAGTCTCTGGCAGCCTACCTCATTCCAGGGCTTTTTATCTGGTACTTCATTCATCATTCTGGTGTACATGCCACCATTGCAGGCGTGCTGACCGCATTAGCAATTCCTACAACTAAAGATGCAACCGAATCTCCATTGGAAAAGCTGGAACATATCCTCATTAACCCCGTCAGCTTTGTCATCATGCCTATTTTTGCGCTGGCTAATACCAACATTACTTTCGAGCTCCCCATGCTGAATGGCCTGGTGTCAACGCTGGGTCTGGGAATAATCGCCGGGCTCGTCATTGGAAAAACAGTCGGTATCACACTCTTTTCATGGATCGCTGTCAGATTTAAGATTGGCCAGATGCCCCGGCACGCTACATGGATGCACATCATTGGCGTAGGAATGCTGGGAGGCATAGGCTTTACCATGTCCATATTCATCGCCCTGCTCTCCTTCGCAGGGAATGCGTCAGTGCTTTCAGAAGCCAAGTTCTCGATATTAACCGCATCGGTCATATCCGGCGTAATGGGCTATATCTGGTTGCATAGGGCAAAAAGTATAACGAGCGAATCAGAAAGTGCCCCATTGTGATGGCTGTACAAGCCTTGGAAACAATCGTCGGACGAGCCAGAAATTACTGAAAACGGGAAGCAAAATACCCGGGTGTGCACTTTCATACCCGGGTATTTTTTGATCTAAATCCTCATGAATATTATCACTAACCCGATCGTATATCAGCAACATACTTCTACTTCCCGATCTGTGATAGATACAACTATTTGACTTCCCGATGTAAGGTTTACCATCCAAATTCCGTCACCTTTGACAGAGGATTTATGAAACCATGCTCATCCAATGAATAGTCCATTCAACCCAATTCTGAACGTGCCGGTTGCTGTTGATTTCACAGCTACACTGGCGCATGAAATCCGCAATCCGTTGGCCACCATCGATCTCTCTTTGGAACTCATGCTTTCAGAGCGCAAGGGTGATGATCTGACCATGTATATCGACATCATCAGGCGAAGCTCCAGCACGATTAACGTTCTGGTTGCTGAAATGATAAAAAGCCGCAACCTGATAGAAACGAAATCGGTAAACCAGTCCATTCATCACCTGCTGGATGAAGTCATGGAAATGGCCAAGGACCGGATTATGCTCAAAGACATTACTGTGAGCAAGGAATACGACCCGGTGGACTGCATCGTCCCTTTAAACCGGCAAAAAATGAAAATTGCCCTGACCAATATTATAGTAAATGCCATCGAAGCCATGGATCCTCACCGGGGAGAATTGAAGCTGGTCACCGTATCACACGGCGGGAAGTATGTGGTTCAGATCGAAGACAATGGCTGTGGGATCAGTGAAAAAAACTTGAAAAACATATTCCGGCCCAACTATTCGGACAGGCCCGGCGGCATGGGGATGGGGCTTGCCTCCACTTATGATATTCTGGAATCCAATCATGTAAAAGTGCGTGTTGAGTCTCAGGCCGGGTCCGGGACGCGATTCTTCCTCCTATTTGAAAAAAAGTAAATTCATCAAAATTTCACCAAATTAAGGCCAAATAATTTCAGGTTATGACAACAAGACAAATTGTACTCGCATCGAGGCCGGTGGGCTTGCCAACCAAAGAAAACTTCCGGTTTGAGCATATTGAACTACCCGAGCTGATCGAAGGGCAAGTGCTGCTCAAAGGTATCTACTATTCCGTTGACCCTTACATGCGCGGCCGAATGAACGATGCCAAATCCTATGTACCACCTTTTCAACTGAACGAACCTTTTACGGGTGGTGTCATCGCCCGGGTTATGGACAGTAAGTGTGATTCGTTTATTACAGACGATTATGTAATGGGTTCATTACCCTGGCGGGAAATTTGTATTGCCAATGAAACGGAAATTCATCCGATCGATGCAACCATTGCTCCGGCCAGCTATTATCTGGGCGTACTCGGCATGACCGGGCTGACCGCCTACATCGGGCTCGTACACATAGGAAAACCAAAAGCGGGGGAAACGGTTGTCGTATCCGGCGCTGCAGGAGCTGTGGGTATTGTTGTGGGGCAGATCGCCAAAATATACGGCTGCCGCGTGGTGGGCATCACCGGATCGGATAAAAAAGCAGATGTATTAAGAGAGGAGTATGGTTTCGATGCGGTAATCAATTATAAAACAACCGCCGATCTGGAAAAGACCATAGGCGAAAACTGCCCCGACGGAGTGGATATTTACTTCGATAATGTGGGCGGTGAAATCTCCGATGCAGTGATCCGGCACATGAATTTTCATTCACGCATCCCCTTGTGCGGACAAATCGCTCTTTATAACGATACCGCCAGGAGCACCGGACCGAGACTGCAACCCATACTACTCACCAAAAGTATACTGATGCAGGGTTTTATTGTCAGCAACTACCAGCGACTTTTCCCTGAGGCAACGGAACATTTGTCGCAATGGATTAAAGAGGGGAATCTTAAGTTTACAGAAACCGTAATTCATGGTTTTGATCAACTGCCGGCTGCCCTGTTTGGCTTGTTTGGCGGAGAGAATATTGGTAAAATGATCGTGGCAGCAACCGACAAAGACATCTAGAAAATGAAACCGGATTTTGAAAAGTATGCCAAAGTGCATGGAGGACAGGGGCTGGATTCGACGCCCCCATCCGGGGCTCCAAAAATTCACAAGGACCTTATCATCAAAATTCAAACCTGCCCTTTCCATTAAAAATTAAAAAAAACGGTTTGCATGATGACTGTTACCTATTATGCCTGAGGCAATTCTGATACGGAACATGTGGCAGTGTTTTAAACTACCGCATTTTTTGGGAGAATAAAGAGTATATTGGGGCCCTGTATGGCTGCCCGTTCAATCCCGGTTCGGAAGAGCTACTTACAAAGATCAGAACCTGTTCTGTTCTTAAAGTTTTATGGGCCGTTTTTTTACAGACCAGGCAACAGCGTAAATTTGAGGCAGACGCTTAGCAAAGGGGAACAATAACAGCATTCAGTTCAGGTAAATCATGCTCAGGCATTCAGGTACACATCGCACCCCCAATCATAATTTAAAACTGGCAACCCTGCTCGGTCTCACCGCCGGGCTGGTCAATGCCGAAGGATTTTTAGGGTTTTCTGTACTTACTACCAACATTACCGGTCATGCTGCCTTATTGGCCGAAGGTATTGCCCAACAAAACTGGCAAAATGTACAGGTCATTGTTTTTTGGATGCTGTTATTTCTTACGGGCGCTTTTACATCCGGCGTTTGCTTATCGTTTTTTGGCACACATCAGCGCTATTCGTACGCTATCCCCATTGTGATCGAAATAACGATCCTTGGGTTCTCAGCACTTTACGGACACAAATATGATGGCACCATCGCGTCCCAGATCATTTTTGCAGGAAGCTTGCTTTTTGCAATGGGTCTACAAAATGCGCTGGTTTCATTGGTGTCAGGATCCGTAGTACGAACTACGCATCTTACGGGTATCTTCACAGATCTGGGCATTGAACTGGCACAATTGATAAAAACCTCCTCGCAAGACCGTGCCGTTATTCATACCAAAATCAAGCTTAAATTATTCATCATCAGCTCGTTTATTTCGGGAGCTATTGTTGGGGCTTATCTTTTTCAGCACATCGGATTCAGATCGTTTTACATTCCTGTTGTGATTCTAATATTTGTATTGCTGTACGACATTTTCCGAATTAGTGTCAAACGCTACTACCGTACAACAGCATTGAGGAAAGACGGTAAATAATGGTTACCCGATGATGCAGGGAGTATAAATTTACCATGAGCAAAACGGAAACACTTGGAATCGCAGATCCTAGGGCCATAAAAAAAGGAGAAACAGCATCATCCCGTTTCTCCCCTTTTTTTGCAATTTCTACTTACCTTTTAATAATCGGGATCACCCAAAACAAACTGGCTTGAACGACACTGTTCTTAAAATCGGGGCTGATATCACGTCCGGAGAAGTCGCCTACCTTGGACAATCCGGCCATGTAACGGAGCCCTATCCCTATGCCCGCGTCCGACTGATAGCCAAGGCCTGCACCTGCCGACAGGTCGAGTTGTTTTGCAAAATCATTGATCGTTTGATCCGGTATATTTTCAGAGAGCCTGAACCCGGCCTGCGGTCCTCCTTCAATGTAGAAACCGTTCGCTATCCTGAATTTTAACATGACCGGCACATTCAGATAGTTGATTTTATAATTCGTTTTACTACCAGCGTTTTCCACTTTGGCACCCTGGGTAGAAAACAGCACCTCCGGTTGAATCGAGAAGATTTCCCCAAAACCGAAATTTAGTAATCCGCCTATGTGATACCCAACCTTCGCATCAGAATTGATATCACCACCCGAATAATTGCTGATATTGATACCGGCCTTAGGGCCAAAACTGAACGTCTGAGCCATTGCGAATGTGCTTAATGTCACCATCAGCACTGTAAAAAATAATTTTTTCATAAGGTAATTTTTTAATAATAAAATTGATTTGCTCCTTCAAGCATAAGTCCGATAAATATTATGCCCTGCTTGGTGAGCACCTGCCCGATAAAGTCAATGATGCCTTCGGCTCATCAGACATTTGGCACGGTTGTAGTGGCTAATGTTTACTATTACAAAGCTTGCAGGATTTAACCCAGCAAGTGTTACACATGCGTTTTCAAAAGTTGCATTAATCACAGATTGGCAAACGGATCGATGTACTATTTCAACAGTGAAAACAACCTCCAGATAACATTATGATACTGTCCATCAAATACATGGTCAGTTTACGCTGTAAAATGCTGGTGAAAGATGAATTGACCAAACTGGGACTGCACTATGTAGTGGTGGACCTGGGAACAGTTGAAATCCTTGAAGACATTTCACCAGCACAGCATGATGAACTAAAAAAAAATCTGCTCCGGTCAGGGCTCGAACTTCTGGATGATAAAAAAAGCATCCTGATCGAAAAAATAAAGGCGGTTATTGTAGAGATGGTACATTATGCAGAAGAATTGCCAGTCACCAATTATTCCGATTACATCAGTGAAAAACTGGGTTATGATTATACCTACCTTTCTAATACCTTTTCAGAAATAAAGGGAATCAACATACAGCAATTCATCATCCTTCATAAGATCGAAAAGGTGAAGGAGTTGTTGTTATATGAAGAACTTAACCTGACCGAAATCGCGTACCGACTCCGTTACAGCAGCGTTTCTCACTTATCGAACCAGTTCAAAAAAATAACCGGACTGTCTCCTTCCTATTTCAAAAAACTGAAAATAAAGAGAAGGGAAAACCTCGAAAATATGTGAATGGATCTTGAATATTCGGGTTAAGGGAGTTAGAGAAAACTACGGCTTTGTGGTTGGGCAGGATCCGCTGGCACTGGAAACATAAGCTTACTCAGCGCCACCTGAAACCGAATAAAGCACGACCAGCCATTAAAATCCTGAGGTAATTTAATCCGGGGAATGTCATCGTTGTTAATGATGCCGGTCAGTTATTTACTGCCCGCATTACGGTATCTTCGTTCAAGTTGTGAACCAGGCGATTCATTGATCTTTAAAAAATTCAGAAGGATTATGGTACTCTACATTAAGAACATGGTTAGCCCACGCTGCATACTAAGGGTAAGGGAGGAATTGGCAAACCTGAACCTAAATTTCGGCAAAATTGATCTGGGAGTCGTTCAATTGCTGAAAAAGATAACCACAACCCAACGTGAAAGACTGAAAGAAAACCTGCTCGGGGCCGGGCTGGAATTATTGGAGGACAAACGAAGTATTCTGGTTGAAAAAATAAAAAATGTCATCATTGAATTGATCCATTACACCGATGCGCTTCCGAAAAACAATTACTCAGACTACATCAGCGAAAAGGTCGGATATGATTATACCTATTTATCCAACCTTTTTTCCGAGGCAAAAGGAATTGACATTCAACATTTTATAATCAACCACAAAATCGAAAGGGTCAAAGAACTGCTTCAATACAAAGAACTGAATCTGACAGAGATTTCCAATAAGCTCCATTACAGCAGCGTCTCCCATCTGTCGAACCAGTTTAAAAAAGTAACCGGCTTATCTCCGTCCACCTATAAGCATCAAAGCAGGAAAAGGGGCACCACGCTGGAAAACATGTAAAAAGTGTAAGTTCTTCCCTGCCGGATGTAACATTTCACCGCAAAAACAGTCGCAACTTTGCAAGCGCTGCACATGGATAATACCATTAAAATTCAGATTTACGTATATATAAAATCGTTATAGTGTTTTCACCAACCCTTTAAAATTATATGATGATGAGAATAGGAAAAGCAATATGCACCGTACTGCTGGCAAGTTCAGCAGGTGTTGCCATAGGACTATTATTTGCGCCTGGAAAAGGTTCGCAGACCAGAAAGAATATACGACAAAAAGCCGAAAATTTTCTGGAAGATGAAATAATGAATTACAACCGTATTGTGGGTGAAGTAAAAACCAAGCTGGACGACCTACTGAATGCATTGACCATACCCGCCTGCGACAGCCCCGGTAACCAGGCCGATACAAAGCCGAAAACTGATGCCGAACATTAACCATTCCGGCTAAATTTCGGTACACGTAGGGTTCCAACTGCTCAAAAGCGACCCAGGATGATCACCAGCCACTCGCCAGCACATCCGCTATGTGCATGGTCCTAAGCGGTATGCCCTGCTTACGAATGTACGTTTCCATGTGCATCAGGCAGGACAGATCCGTCGAAATGAGGTAATCGGCACCGGAAGCCACTGCGCTTTTCACTTTCTGAGCGGCCATGGCTATTGAAATCGGTTCAAACTTCACAGCGAAAGTACCGCCAAAACCGCAGCAGACTTCCGCGTCCTGCACTTCCTGTAGCTCCAGACTTTTGACATTTTGCAATAAAATCCTTGGCGACTGCTTGATACCGCATTCGCGTAACGCACCGCAGCCATCGTGGTACACAGCCTTCCCTTTCAGTTCGGCACCGGTGTTATCCACCTGTAAAATTTTGGTCAGAAATTCAGTGAATTCATACAAATGCTTCTGCACGGGCGACACCCCATTCAAAACTTTGTGATGGTAATTCCTCACAAAGCCCGTACAAGATCCGCTGGGTGCAACTATGTAGTCGGTCGGATTGAAGTCATCCCTGAACTTGGCGGCCACCGGCCTGCATGCATCCAGGTAGCCCGCATTGTAAGCAGGCTGCCCACAGCATGTCTGGGACAGATTGTAGCTGATGTTACAGCCGAATTTTTCCAGAATTCTGACCATATTAAACGCAGTTTCCGGAAAAAGCTGGTCTACAAAACACGGTATAAAAATCTGTACGTTCATGCTTTCTCTTATAGGGTAGCCCGGTTAGGATGCCCCACCTGTTTATTGATCCGTTCGTAGCAAAATATACACTTCAATCGGGCCGTGAACACCCATAACGAGTGTCTTTTCAATATCACCCGTTCTGCTGGGCCCGGAGGTGAAAAACAAGGCTGAGGGTAGGTGTTGCCCATACTTTGCCTGCATGCGCTCAATGCCGTCTTTGATATCGTAGACCAGTTGACCGACACACCCGATGACGATATGCACCGGCGTATGCACCGGTAATGCCCGCCCGGATGGCTGGGCCGCACTTAATACCATGGTGCCGGTGCGGGCGATCAGCACCTCGCAATCGGTGATGGCCGGATAAAATCCACCGGGATTTTTGTCCGTAAAAAAAGGCGCATTCCCCAAATCATAAGCTGCTGCCAGGGCCGGTGTCTGGCAGTACATTTTTTCCCATCCGCGTTTTACTGCCAGATCTCTCAATGCCATCTGAACCGCTTCCTTATCTGGACATAGGACCAACTGGCCCTGCAAGGCTTCAAACTCCGTTATAAACGTTTCCAAAAGTGGCTGTTCCGGGCGGATATAGATCTCATCCGCCGTATGCTTTGCAAAAGGTTTAGATACCGGAACACTTAACGCCTCCTGTATCCGGCTCAAAATGGCTTCCCTGGCCTGCGAATTTTTCATTCAACTCTTGTTAAAAGGTTATTGGCCTCACCGCTTTTCTTTCTTTTTCTCCTGCCACTGCTGGTTAAATGACCGATCCGCAAACACAGGCAGCTCCCTGTCTTTCCCCCAGGCCTGCCGGAAGAATCGGAGGGCAAAATTTTTGATCCCCCCGCCGGTGAGGTCGGTTAACTCCCTGCTCATACTGGCAATTTTCCAGCCCTTCCATGCCATCTTTTCCAGCACCGGATCATGGTGCACCACAACCGATCTTCTTCGGTTTTCGAGCAGTAGTTCATGCAGGTTGATACGCACGGGGCATACCTCCGTACAACTGCCACAAAGCGTTGATGCATAACTGAGATGTTTGTTCGTGGCCATACCATCCATATATGGGGTGATCACTGCACCGATCGGGCCGCTGTACGTTGATTTGTAGGTATGCCCGCCGATGTTCCTGAAAACCGGGCAAACATTGAGGCACGCACCGCAACGGATGCAGTACAAACTTTCAAGGGCTGTGGGATCCGCCAGCATGCTTGTTCGTCCGTTGTCCAGCAAAATGACAATCATTTCATCAGGTCCGTCGCATTCTGAATCTTTTCTGGGCCCGGTAAAAATCGTATTGTAAACCGTCATTTTCTGCCCCGATCCATGTGTTGCCAGCAAGGGCCAGAACAAATCCAGATCCCGGACCGACGGCAGCACTTTTTCAATGCCGGTAATGGCAATGTGTGTACGTGGAAAACTCGTGGAAAGCCGGGCATTGCCTTCATTTTCAGTGACAGCCACACCTCCAATATCTGCAATAAGGAAATTGACGCCGGTAATACCGACCTCCGCTTGTTCAAATTTACTCCTGAGTGTTCGCCTGGCCACAAGCGTGAGTTCCTCAGGTGAAAGTCCCGGATCGGCACCGAGTTTTTCATGAAAAAGATTCGCCACCTCCTCTTTGCTTTTGTGCATTGACGGAGCCACGATATGGTACGGAGGCTCATTTGACAGCTGCTGGATGTACTCGCCCAGATCCGTTTCAACCACTTCAATGCCATTTTGGGACAAAAACGGGTTCAGGTGTATTTCTTCTGTTACCATGGACTTACTCTTGACCACCATTTTCGCCTGCCGGGCCTGGCATATTTTCAGAACGGCATCCAGGGCCTGTTGCCCGTTTTCTGCCCAGATCACCCTGCCGCCCGCATTGGTAAACTTACTTTCAAACTCAGTCAGGTACCGATCCAGATGCTCAATGGCATCCCATTTCACATTTTTTGCCTGTTCCCTGGCCTGCGCCAGATCCTGAAACTGCTTTTTACCCTTTTCAAAGGCTTCGTCAGACACTCTGAGTGCATGATTAATCTTTTTGCGAAGGTCAGGATCAGCCACCTTTTGCCGGCTTTCTTCCAGAAAGACTCTTTCGCGTTCATTCATGGCTGCGATGATTTCGGTTTACAAAAGAGTTATGTTTAAACCAAATTTTGGATGAGATAGTGGACTACGATCACCGGGCGTCATAGGCGGCAAATTTCCTGATTACAGCGAAGGGACTGTCTGCAATCAGCAGCCGGAGTTGCGAAGTGTGCAGAGGGTCAATCAGCTGGATTCGTCTCCGTCCGATACTTTCTCCTTTTGCAATGGATTTCCACTGGCCTCCTACATAAGCCTGCACTTCATAGTGTTTCACAAACTGGCCCTCTTTTAAATCCTCTTCCATCTCAATCAGGCTGACTAGCCGGGCATCCGAAACATTCAAAATAATTTCGGTTTCTGCTTTCTTCCCTGTGGTGGTTCCCTGTGGTGCGGAAAAAGTTTTCTGAATGGTCTTTCCAAAATCCGCTAGCCGGGTAACTTCTGCCTCCGGGATTATCCCGCTGGTATCGGGTGTCATATTGACCAGCAGGTTGGCCCCCCGACCGATAGATTCGAAATATACTTTTTTAAGGAAGTCAACACTTCTCAGCGTTTTGTCGGAACCGGGCGTCCAGAACCAGTTGTTCCGGGTGAAAATATTGGCCTCCGCCGGGATCCAGCCACTATTCTGCGGGCCGACCCATTGCTCCAGCCCCGCCCCCTGAGGTACCACGTTCCATAGCGGATAGGCAGCCCAACCTTGCTCACTGCCCGACCAGCGCATATCGGGCCGCGTCCCGCCCATGATCACCGCCCCCGGTTGCAGGTCTTTCACCATGGCCGTGATTGCATCCCCGTAAACGGTTCCCAGTCTTCTGTTGGTTTTTGTATTGGTGACATCCCAGCCAAAAGGATCGTACGCCCCGTCGAACCAGAGGTAAGCAATCTCACCATAGCCGGTCAGCAGCTCCCTCAATTGTTCCATAAATACCGGAAAATACTTGTGGATGTCGCCTACCAGCTTCCGTTGGCCCTGAGGATCGGGGGTGCTGGAGCAGGGGAAATGTTTATCCCCACCCGAAACATACAAGCCTACCCGGACATCATATTTACGGCAAGCCTTCACAAAATCCGCTACGACATCCCCTTTCCCGTTTTTCCAGGGCGATTTTGTCACGGAGTATTCAGTCGTTCGGGTTGGCCACAGGCAATAGCCGTTGTGGTGCTTCGCGGTGAGCACAATGTGTTTGGCCCCAAATGATTTTGCCGCGCGAACCCACTGATCCGCATCCAGAAGGGAAGGATTGAAGAGGCTGGCTGCCGGCACAGCCAGCATGTCGGATCGGATATAACTGGCCGGACCGAAATGGACAAACGCGCCGAGTTGCTCCTCCTGTAATGCCAGCTGCCCGGCCGAAGGCTTCCGGCCTCTGCTTTCTGTGATCTGGGTGTTGGTTGCATCTTGCGGAGCCGTAAGGACGGGCGCCCAATTACCTTCATGTTTTGGTGGAATATCGGTTTTGATATCCTTGAAAAAATGTTCAAACAAACGGGCCGGTGTTCCGGCATATTCCGCCCGCTGGAGGTCCCCGGCGGTGGTCTGATCGCTGCCTGTAAAATACAGAATCGTTTTCCCCTGGAAATAACACAATTCTACATCAGAGGCATTGCTTTCGGCGATCTCCGGTTTCAGCAGCGGTATTTTTTTATGGGTTGGCTCGAAGGTTACAAAAGGCCTGTCGTCCGGCGCATCTTCCCAGGTGTGCAGATCGCGTGATCGCGTGATGCGTGTTTCATATCCATTTTTCAGGGCCTCCAGATACAGGGTGTAATACCAGCCGTTTTCGTAGTACAGCGCAGGACCGCCTACATATTTGTCCTTTCCATAAACGGCGTCCGGGATTTCCTTCCAGTTTCTCAGATCGTCCGATTCCTCATACCTGAAGGTGAAGGGTTTCCACCGGGGGTCGTTGGTTTCATACAGGAGAACAAATTTATCCTTCCCCCGTGTCACGGCGGTGTTGAAAAAGTATTCATTTTTATTCGCTTTCAGCACGGTTACAGGCTTTGTCCAGGTCTTAAGATCCGTTGTGGCGGTCATCGTGATCTCGGTCATTTGTCTCCATGGCTTTCCTGTTCCATAGTTTCCTGCAAAAACATAAAGACTGTCTTTCCATACAAAGGCAGTGCCGAAGCCATGATTTTTCAGCACGACACTTACCTTTTTTCCGGATTTCACATCTTTGATCCGCACTTCATCTTCATGAAAAAAATCTCCTGGTTTGGCTCCCTTAACATCCCAGAAGCGCTGATTGTTTTCCAGCAGATACAATTTTCCATGAAATACGAACGGAGACGTTTCCACCAAAGGTGATCCCAGCCGGCCTTGCTTCACAATCGGATTTTTCCACGTAGATTGTCCACAGACCGCTTGAGCAAGCAGTGCAAAAATGAATAACAGATATCTTTTCTTCATTATTTAAGCGTTTATATTTTTCAAAATTTTGGTGGAAGATCACTGCCCACAGCCACTACTGCGTTACCACGAGCTGCATTTCCCAGGCCTTCACATGTGGTATCACAAATCTGCGGTACGGCCCTTCTTTTCCGTCAGCCCGGATCACGGTTTCCTTACAGTTCATGTCGAAAACACGTATGGTCTCATCCGTGGTGTGGATCATCAGGACCACATTCCGGGCGGCATCAAAAGAGGAATTGGTAAAAGCCAGGGCTGTTCTCCCTTCCTGAGGCTGCCTTACCCATAGATTGATCTTGTGAAACGACCCGATGTAGCCCGGCAGACGGTCTTTTGAAAGCCAGCGGAATACTGATTTCATCTGGGTACTTTTGGAAAGTGAATGCACCGAACTCCAGGGATAATAACCTGCTACACAGACGCGGCCACCCAGGCGATTTTCAAACGCCCCCATCGTACAATCCGCCACAGGATTTCCAGCATAGTCAACCAGGCCCGCCAGGACCCCGGCTTTATCACTGGTTTTTCGTAAATCAAACGCCTCACTCTTGTATACCGACTGCCGGTTGTCGCGTTTCCGCCCGGCAAAACTTCCATTCAGGGCATGATTGGACATTTTTTCAATCCGGTCCATCCAGTGAGAGCCACTTGCTTCAAATCCCGTAAGATCCCCGAACCCACGCTCATTCAACTGACTGAGTGCATCCACATCCATATAGACGCCTTTGGATAAAATCTCTTCTATTTCCTTCTTTGAAAGCGCATTGATATTGTCCTTTTTAAGCTTGATCACCGAAGCCGACTGCGCTGAGTAACTGGCTGGAAGCCCGATTTCATCAATTTCGTAACCCGCTATTCCCGCGCCGGCGCCGAACCAGTTGCCTTCGGCCAGGTTTCCGCCGCTGAAGCTATCTTTATTCCACTGCACGCTCACGCCGGCAAGAGCGCCCCTGCCGAGTCTGGCAGTCATGAGGTCATAAAACGGACGCATTTCATGAAGCCTGGCAATGAGCGGCTCATATTCGGTCAGAGGTTCGTCATGAAAACTTAGGACGTTAAACGCAGCACCGGTGCAGCCTGCAGCTATGTGTGACGCCGCTTCCAGAGCCGTGATGTTTGCGGATTTTTTCAATCGTTGATAGGTATAGTTTTCAATTTCCGACTGGATTGATAAAACCTGGGCCGGCAAAGTGGAAACCTGGCGGCCGATGTCGTGAGATTTTCCGGCCAGATCTGCCGGGATTTGGTCATTGTAAAAACCGCCACCCGGTCGCCACATCACGGGGGCTCTGTCCTTCCCGGCCAGTATCTCGGCCCAGTTGGCAAAATCATAACCTTCGAAAAAACGATCGCCGGTCATAAATCCAAGCGGCAAGCCAGGTTTCAACGTATGCACCGTTTCTTCGATCAGCTTAAACAGATTCGCTATAGTATTGCGGTTATGCTGTAACCAGGCATTCCGCACCAGCAGCTTGTCTTCTGCTTTACCCTCATTCACCGCGGCTTTCAGACTTTCACGCGTGTATTTTTTGCCCTGTTCCTTCTCAAAAACATGCAAACACTGATTACAGAAACAGGTGAGCGAAATGGGCAGATGGCCTGCGAGCCGAATATCATCATCAATCCAGATGTAGTCGGGATTGGCGAGGGACATGGCTTTGTAAATCTCCCGGATGTAAATCTGAAAATTCTGATCATTGGGACAATAGGATCCTTTGCTGACTTTCCCTTCAATATCCGTTACATGTGTATAGGGCCCTTTTAATGAATTTTCAAGGTTCTCCTCGTGATGCCCGATCGTGCTCAGCACATTGATCCCGGTTCGGTATCCGTTTTCGCGGGCCGTCTGCATTCTTTTCTCCACGATTTTCATTCGCGCCCGAAATACCTCCAGGGGCAGCGGAGGATGGGTTTCGGAGGTAAAAAAGGTTATCTCGTCGGTCACACCCCTGTATTTGTTAAAAAGCGAAATCACCTCACCGAACCGCTCCTCCGTTTGATAAAGCGTGGTTCCAAGCCTGAAAGATATGTACGCTTTCTCAGGCCCCCTTGCCAGTGAAGCAAGCTGGCTGAAAACCGGGATGCGGCATAAAAAAAAGAAAATAAGACTTGTTATCAATCTGGTGCTCATGAATGGCTGGTTTATAAATGATCCTTTTAGCATGCGGTTTCGGTCTTTTCAGAACATCTTTGGCAAGCCCAATTGTGCTTTTCCCGACGGGTGAAATCGGGCACGCTGGTTTGGTTCGGCGGTCTCACTGGCTCCGAACAATTCCTTTACATTGATCCCGTCAGGCACAATCAGGACCATATCTGATTTTTTGGTTTCGAACGAGATCACACCCTTTTCAACTTCATGGCGCAGGTTTTTCCCCTGCACGGATACTTTTACTTTTTCCCAGGGCGATTCCAGATGGCACACATTGCCTTGCAGACTTTTGACACTGATCCACCGCACAACACCCGATTGTATTTCCGCAGAAACTTCAAAACCACCCACTGCATGAAGCGTAAACCGCGCCGATTTTTTAGCTGGAAATGCCGGCGCAATCCGCAGAACCCCATCATGGCTTTGCAAAAGTGACTCGTTGAGGGCGGTGGCAAATACGGCCATGGATTCCATGGACATGTGCCGAAATGGCCACATAGGCAGTGGAAATTTTTCTTTCCTGATCCCATCCGTAACCTGATTGGCCCTGAAAAACCACTCCGCATCTTTGTTGATCTCGTGTTCCATGCCCCAGTGCCCCCAACCATTCGCATAGATCTGCCATCGTTCCGGGAAACGTGTCAGCACGGCCTCCAGCGCTTCGGCCAGGCCCAGTCTTGCCAGCACTACGGGTAGCGGATCCCAGCCGGTCACACCCGGGGGATACAGCAGCGCTGTGGTCTTCAGCGTTTCAAATAAATCCGGTTGCTTGTCACGATCTGCCAGCCCTATTAACCCGGAAGGAAATACAGGCGCAGATGCCACTGTGGGGAAAATTCCGTCGAGCAGATTAAATCCATGGTATTTCCCATCATCGGCTTCGTGGTAAACGGTGAGCCATTTATCTTCCTTGATCCCCCAGCCTGCCGCCACAATCTTATCGGCAACTACTTCCTTTCCTGTGTTCACCCCACGCCGGATTATCCATTTCCCTGCCTCTCCGGTAATCGATTTCGCGCCGGCCTTTATCATGGGCAGCGGGGCAAGCTTTGCCAGCATTTCCTTCCACAGGGCTGTCTCGGGCAAGGACTGCTGTACAACCTCCAGGGCCGATAAGGTAGCCGAAAATAATGCTCGGACATACACCAGCTCGGTCAGTCCATCCCGGAGTTTGATCCATCCTTCATAGCCTGTTCCTTCTTTTGCATGGTACAATCCATCCTGCTCTTTAACAAAAAGGGAAACAAAAAAGCGTGCAGCTTCCAGCATGAACGGCAGGGCCTTTTCCTGCAAAAAAACCTGGTCGCCTGTAAAACGATACTGCCGCCAGAAATCCAGGGCAATCTCCGCGACCGGCGTGTGGTTGTGATGCTCCCCGAGCGAATTGTATCCCCGCCTGTCCGTAACATCCGAAATAAACGCTCCTTCCGTTTTGAAAAAGTCCCTGGCATGTTTTTTCGCGTGCGGCAGCGAATTGAAACGCAGATCAAGGTAAGGCATCACGAGGTCGTGGTGGCCGGCTGCGTTTAATGGCCAGTACGACTGCTGCTGGTTCCAGTGAAAATAGAAATTCCAGTTTTGGACATCGTGGCTCCAGGCCCAGAGGCCGTTGTTGAACCTTCCGGGATATTTCCCGCCCTGGGAGCACAGCGAATAATACATGGTGAGGTGCCACAGATTGTTCAGGTAATGGTCGCCATAATCCATAAACGAACGGTTCCACAACACGTTCCACACTGCGGTACTGTCGTGCAGGGAATCGGCCAGACTGTTGTCGGTCAGAGCGTCGAGTGTATCTTTAACGTCCTGTACCGAAGCGTCGGGATTTGCATCGCACACCGAAAAAGCCAGCTGCGTTTCGGTTACCATCTTGCTTTCCAGGGAAATCAGCGCGCGTCGTGAATGCTCCTGATGATAGGAAAATCCCTGCGTATTGCTTTTGATTATCTTCCCGCCCACGGCGAATTGTGTCGATGCCAGTTTTTGGAAAATATAAACCCCGGATGGATCCGCCGAAGCTTCCGTTCCAGAGGTTCCGATGGATGCGTCGCTGTTGATCTGTGCATACCAATGCGAAAACGTTCGCGATCCGAAACGTTCCAGGGAGATGTTGACAGGAATGTTTTCGGTAAAATCCGTTTTCAGATCATAAAAAAGCACACCCGTTTTTTTATCTACAAAAGCTTTGAAATGTAGTTTGCCAAACGGGCTGTCGGATTCCAGCGTCAGGCTCCCGTCGGCAAGGCACAGGCGGGCATGGAAGCCGGAGAGATACAGGGTGCTGAAAACGGGAAGTTTCAGATCGATAAGGATCCGGCACGCATGGCGCAGGGTAGTGCTCAGGTCTTCCTCCTTTTTATCCCAGTTGTGAAAAGGCCCGAAGGCGGCATCATCCCAGAGATCACTTTTATTCACCGCAGCTACAATTTTCGAATCCTCACACCAGATGAGCACACCGATTTCGCCATTTCCGAGGGGAAATCCCTGCAATGGGTCGCGCGGGGGGCTTTGGTACACCAGGTCGTAACGCGACAGCCTTCCCGGCCAGGGGATGTTCCAGGTGGCCGAATCCGGATTAAAAGCCGATCTGGAAACGGCTGCGCTGCTGGGAGACAACAAACGGGCCGCTGGGCCAGATCCCATGGCAGGAATAAGGCCACCAGCCAGTGTAAGGCCTGTCAGTTTCAGCACGTCTCGCCGGGTCGGAGTCATATGTATGGGGGTAAATTTGCTTGCGGATATTTGCAGCAGCTTGTTTTTAAAAACTGATCATCAACCTTTTTACTCATTCAAAAGTCAACACTCACGCTATGCGGGCACGCAGACCCGTTTCACTCCTTTGCCGAAACCTGCCTGAATGTCCCACCTCTGGGAAAATGGTT
The DNA here is from genome assembly GCF_902506755.1 of Dyadobacter sp. 32. Taxonomy (GTDB): domain Bacteria; phylum Bacteroidota; class Bacteroidia; order Cytophagales; family Spirosomataceae; genus Dyadobacter. Next base: position 2,513,302 of record NZ_LR735258.1, read on the forward strand.
TTGAAAAAAATCTTGCATGCTACCGTCATACATCGCCGTGCGGATGGTACTCCATGTTTCCTGATCACCGGTGGCATAGTAGAGATAGGTTTTTCCGTTGTATTCGATCAGGTCTACGTCCGAGTTGTTTTTCCCTTCTCCTGCTTCCGCTTCCAGAATCGGGTTAAAGGGGCTCATCTCCCAGCTGACCAGGTCGGCAGAGCGCGACAGATAGGAGATCCAGCCGTTGTGTCCGGCAACCGGAGCGTGCAGGTAAATGACATAATAGTAAGGCTTGAAATAGCGGATCACCGGGCAGGCTGAATATTCCTTTTTCTCACCGGTGAAAGCCAGGCCGGGAAGTTTATCCCAATCGGAAAGATTTTTTGAACGGGCAAATTTAAAGCAAAACGGAACCGGCCTGTCCGACTCATAGGCCATCAGGTAACCCTGCTCATCCTCGCATACCGAGGAATTGAAAAGATGTTCGTCACCCTCAGGCCATATGACCGTTTTCTGAGACCAGTTTTTCAGGTCGGTTGAAACCAGCCGGCTGATTCCCTTCGACCTCATGATCTTTCCGAAGTTAGAAAATTCAAGTGCAAATACGCTTAGCTCTGTGCCTTTGACAAAGGCACTCACAAACGAATGCCCCTTTCCAAAACGACTCACCTCCTGACCGGTGCGCAGGTCGTCGATATACAGATAGGCATCTTCGCCCCGGGCATCACCTCCGCCGGGGCGGTGGTTGGCCACCAGCATCAATTTTGAATTGAAAATAAAAGGCGTATTCTCCATGGGTGTCCGCCCCATATCCGAAAAAGCAAAGGGGAGTTTGACCAGCACCGGCCGTTTCAATGCCTGCGCAAAGACCATTTTCGTGAATAAAAAAGTGATACAGAAAAAGACGCAGAAACGGAGACGCATAAAAGGTACAGTTTGATGTTGAGGATTTTGTTTCAGGTTGTTTATTTCCCTGGTCGAAAAGTTCACCACCTTCATCAAACAAAACTAACCTATCCACACCAGCTACTTCTTCCTTATATTACCCATTTTCGGCACTATTTAACCCAGAAAAATCGGAAATAGGCCGATTCTGCATTTTTTGAGGTAATTTTGGATACCTGTATTCATCGTGCTGCGTAAAAATCATGAAGCCCCAATTAATCGACCTGGACTATACGCTGACGGACACCTTTATGGTGAAGGAAATCAGTGCGCCATTTTTTAGCAACACGCACCATTTTCACAACGACTACGAGATCGTACTGGTGAAAGAGAGCGCAGGCAAACGCATCATTGGCGACCATGTGGAAAGCTTTCATGACAGCGACCTGGTATTGGTAGGGCCCAACCTGCCGCATGCGTGGTTTAACGAAAAGGAGTATTACGAGGGCAATCCAAATCTCCGTGCCCGGTCGACGGTACTATACCTCCGTAAATCCTGGCTGGAAAACGAGGTACTGCGGCTCCCCCAGACTACCCGGCTGCGGAAACTGCTGGAACATTCCAGAAGAGGTGTCAAATTTTTGGGCAAGGCACGGCACTACATCGGGCAGCTGGCCTCTCAGCTTAACGATAAAGAAGGGCTGAGCAAAACGGTTGATTTGTTTCGGATACTGCAGGTATTATCCGAAACGGAGGAGTACCAGCTCCTGACCAGCAGCAACTACCTCAATACGTACAACAACAACGATACGGTTCGGCTCAACGACGTCTATGAATATGTGATGAAGAATTTTTCGACGGAGATCCGGCTCGAAGCGGCCGCCGCCGTGGCCAACATGTCGGTAAATGCCTTCTGCAGGTATTTCAAAAACCAGACACAGAAAAATTTCTTCTGGTTTGTGAATGAGATCCGGATCGGACATGCATGCAGGCTTTTACAAAAAAAGGATATTGGCATTGCCCAGGTTTGCTATGAATCCGGCTTTCAAAGTATGACCAATTTCAATAAATTCTTCAAACGGATTACCGGCAAAAGCCCCACCGCCTATCGCAAAGAATTGTTCCGGTTTCAGTAGGACGAAAAAGGTATCGGACGAGAACGGAAGGGATAGCACCGGCAGGTTACAAATTTTACCTGACTGATGCCAAGGGCCTGCGGATACAGGCAGATAAAATTTCAGCGAAGCCCATCAGTAATTTGCGAATTTATTTTCTTATTAGCGTAATGATCTAACTTCCAACGGCATAAGAGCGTCATTCGCACAATCAAACAAAAAATGCATAGCAGCAATCCTGCCACAACAGTTTTAGCTGTGTGATCGTTTAGCAACCAATGGCATTATTATAAATCAATATTTGATTGTACCAATAAATACAGAAGGCACTGGCGGGCGACGTCAGTTGCACTATCGTTTGAATGATCAATCTCCTATGTTTACAAAGTTAATTCAGTCGGAAGGATAAAAGTTAGATTTGTAAGATAAAGTGATAAAAGGATGAGAGCAGATCATCACCTTAATAACTCATGAAGTATATTGTTGTTTAGAAATTGCCTCATCCTTTTTTATCTTTTCGAGTCTGAACAGAATGTAAGGAATTGAGTATAGCTCAATATCCAGAATATCCAACCAGGAGACAAGACGCCGGGAGATTCATCACTTCATGTTAACCATTAACTTTAGAACGATGAACGCTTTAAAACAAGTATTGGGAGTGGATGTTGCACAGAAGGAATTAGTGGTCACGTTAGGCCGTTTGCTTGAAGATTTGAGTATTGAGTTGTATGCTTATAAAGTTTTCAGTAACAGTGAAAAGGGCTTTTCATCCTTGTTGACATGGACTAAAAAGTTGACAGACTCTGATAAAGAAGTTCGATTTGTGATGGAGGCCACAGGTGTTTATCATCAAAAGTTTGCTTATTTTCTGGATGCTCATGGTTGTGCTTTAAGCATAATTTTACCAAACAAGATCAGTAATTACATCAGAACTTTGGAGGTCAAAACAGTTACTGATAAAAGCTGTTCTGAAGCCATAGCCAGGTTTGGGTTGGAGCGAAAGCTAGACTGTTGGAAGCGTCCTGAAAAAACTTATAAAAGCCTGCAACAGCTTACCAGGGAGCGCGATCAGGTGGTTTTAGAGCGATCAATGGTAAAAAATCAGCTTCATGCAGAAAGTCAGGAAGCGGAGCCACATGAACGGAGTTTAGAGCGTTTGAAGGAGCGAATCAAGTTTCTCAGTAGTCAGGAAAAGGAAATCAAGAAAGATTTAGACCAGATCATTAAACAGAATGCTGAGCTTCAAAAAGAGGTAGAGATTATCAGTAGTATTCCAGGCGTAGGAGAATTAACGGCTGCGATTATTTTGGGAGAAACAAACGGTTTTGAATTGATACGAAATAAGAAGCAGTTAACAAGTTATGCTGGCTTTGATGTCAAAGAAAAACAATCGGGCACATCGGTTAAAAGCAAGCCAAGGATATCTAAAAAAGGGAACCGAAGTTTAAGGAAGGCAATGTTTTTACCATCAATGAGCGCAGTAAAATGGGATGAAAATTTTAAAAATATGTACCTCAGGATCGTCAGTAAACAGGGCATAAAAATGAAGGCGTTGATAGCTGTTCAAAGAAAACTATTGGAACTGGCTTATACGCTATTTAAGACAAAAACAAGCTATGACAAATCATACGAAAGCAAAAAAGCAGAACAAAAAAATAGCATGTCAGCACAAAAGGCATAAACATGCTATACTGGCTAACTCTGGGCTGCCTTCAAGAACAAAGGTATAAAAAATTGAAATTTTTATAGGTTACCAACACAGAATCTAAACAAACAGTATCATGAAAAAGCTACAATTCAAAGTAAGCATCCATGCGCCTGCGACCAGGGTTTAAGATTTTATGCTTGGCACCAACAGTAAATCCACTTATGAGCAATGGACCGCTTTGTTTAACCCGACATCGACCTATGAAGGCAGCTGGGAGAAGGGAAACAAAATGCTGTTTATTGGGGTAGACGAAAATGGAGAAAAAGGAGGTATGGTTTCCCGGATCGCTGAAAACACGCCCAACCAATTTGTTTCCATTCAACATTATGGTCTTTTACAGGCTGACAAGGAAATTACAGAAGGGCCAGACGTGGAAAAATGGGCCAACGGATTTGAAAACTATACCTTTGAAGAAAACAATGGAACGACCACCGTTACGGTTGACTTAGACACCACAGAAGATTTTGTGGATTATATGAACGAGCACTACCCAAAAGCACTCCATAAGTTGAAAGAACTGTGTGAACAATAGCCATTGCTGGAATATCCCAGGCCCCTCCTCCATCAGACAGCCCCTAAATTTCCTGCATTCTTTAAAACCCACAGACAGAAATTCGCAATATCGTCAAACATCTTTTTATTTGCGGTAAATTTCCGAATGGAAGCTATGAAGGAGTGGATCACATACATGATGCAGTTTGGGAACCTGACCGTGCAACAGGCCGCTCTTGTTGAAAGCAGGATGACGGAGGTAAGGCTGCAAAAAAACGCGTATTTTTCCGAACCAGGGAAAATCCCCAGGCAGGTAGGCTTTATCCTGGACGGCGTGATCCGGAGCTGTTACGTCAACAGTCAGGGTGAGGAAATCACCCGTTGTTTTGTCAGCGCGCAGAGTTTGATCGTGGATTATGACCATTTTGAAGCCGGGACGGCTGCTTCGGAATATCTTCAGGCCATCACCGACTGCCGGCTGATCGTCATGGCAAAAAACGACTGGGAGGAATTGTCACAGACGATCGCCGGGTGGGACAATCTCAGAAACAAGATGATCCAGAAATGTCTTTTTTGGAAAACCAGAAAAGGCCCGGTTATCTCACAGGATGCCACCACCCGCTACCTGGAATTTATAGAAAACCATCCCACCCTCACCAACCGCATACCGCTGGCCTACATTGCCTCCTATCTGGGCGTCACCCAGCAGTCATTGAGCCGGATAAGAAAAAATATCCGCTGATCGCTTTTTTACCAAATGTTAAATATTTCCCCGCCAGGTAAAAGGAACTTTGCGTCATGAATCAAAAACATGACAGCATGAAATCAGTACTCATTACGGGAGCTAACAGGGGAATTGGCCTGGAAACGGCCAAACAACTATCTCAAAAAGGATTTTTCGTTTATTTAGGCTGCCGGGATATCGACAAAGGCGCTGCCATTGTGCAGCAATTGTTACACGCCGGTTATGAAAACCTGAAAGCGATAGCGCTTGATGTAACCAGTCCAGCCACGATCCAGGCAGCCAAAAACACCATTGAAAGAGAACAGGGAAAACTTGACGTGCTGATCAATAACGCTGGCATCAGCGGAGCCTTGCCACAAAGTGCACTGGAATCCGGCACCGATCAGTACAAAGCGGTTTTTGACGTGAATTTGTACGGGGTCATCAATACCACCCAGGCTTTGATGGGGTTACTGCAAAAATCTACCCAACCCAGAATTGTAAACGTAAGCACCAGCGTAGGCTCCCTGTCGCTGCAGAGTGATCCCGCCTGGCGGGCCTATGACTATGCGAAATACGCGGTGTACGGCGCTTCCAAAGCGGCGATGAATATGTTCACCGTGCATCTGGCCTATGAATTGCGCAACACCGCCTTCAAAGTCAATGCCGTTTGCCCGGGCTATACGGCCACCGATTTCACCAACCAAGCCGGCGGAGCCGTTGAAGTAGCCGGAAGCCGGATCGCCCGTTACGCCCTCATCGACGAAAACGGGCCTACCGGAAAATTCTTCAGTGAAGAAAGTAATCCGGAAACCGGAGAAATTGCCTGGTAAAACATATACCGGCACCGTTACCAGCATCAAACACCGCTGACGGGTGTTACACATCCATGAAAATCGCCACCATGGCCCGTGTCTTCACGGGACTATCGCAAGACGCTGTTTTTCACACCATTCAAACTCTTAAAAGCGCTCTCCGAAATGCGGAAATTCCATGCCATCAGGTTCCGCCACCATGGCCCGTGTCTTCACGGGACTATCGCGAGAAGCTGTTTTTCACATCATTCAAACTCTTAAAAGCGCTCTCCGAAATGCGGAAATTCCATGCCTTTAGGTTCCGCCACCATGGCCCGTGTCTTCACGGGACTATCGCGAGAAGCTGTTTTTCACATCATTCACACGCTTAAAAGTGTCCCTAACCGCTTTAAATCTTTGGACTGAATTCCAGCAGTATAACCTCGATGGAACCAGGTAGCACATCTCCCGCCACCATGGCCCGTGTCTTCACGGGACTATCGCGAGACGCTGTTTTTCACATCATTCAAACTCTTAGATGTGTCCCTAACCGCTTTAATCTTTGGACTGAAACCTCTATGGAACCAGGTAGCACATCTCCGGGGACTTGCAAGTTTCGCTTAAGGATAATTTTCGTCATATATTTTGCAAATCCAAGTAAAAAAAATCTATAAAATATAGAATTTATTTTCAAAGATGTAACTATTGTTTTACATTCATCAAATTTTAAACCTCTGTTATGAAAAAATTGTATTTTTTAGGCAGCTTCCTGCTGCTAGGCTTCCAATCTCTTGCACAATGCCCTGTGGGGGATCAGTATTTTTACACCCAGGGAGATATTGACAATTTCCTTGTCAACAGTCCCACTTGTACGTCACTCCCTGGCAGACTGATTGTTGATGGATCCGGAAGCACGATCACAAATTTAAACGGCTTCATTAATTTGACATCAGTCGCCGGGCAATTAAACATCTTCGAGACGGGCGTTACCAGCCTGGGAGGCTTAACAAATCTCACCACCGTGGGAGGACTCGTCATTGATAGTAACCCTGGTCTTACAGATCTGGCAGGGCTGGAAGATCTCACCAGTGCCGGTACAGTCATTGGTATTTTTTTGAATGAAAATCTTAGTAATATTAGTGCATTGGCGGGGCTGTCTTCACTTCCAGGCGATTTTGGAATTTCTGACAACCCTGTGTTGACCGTCTGCGCAATCACATCGGTGTGCGAGAATTTTTCCAATCTCCCGGGAGCAGCCTTTACCGGTAATGGCACTGGATGCAGCAATAACTCCGAAGTTGAAGAAGCATGTCAAACGATACTACCCGTTGTACTTCAAGATTTTAAGATCAAAAAGGAGCATTCATCTGCTTCTCTCACCTGGACTACAACTTCAGAAAGTAATAGCAGCCACTTTTTGATAGAGCACAGTAAAACCGGCAAAATGTGGCGTACGCTGAATAGTGTCGCAGCAAAAGGTGCCGGCACATATTCATTTACCGACAAAACACCGTCTGACGGAACCAACTATTACCGGTTAAGGATGATCGATTTGGATGAAAGTTTTGCCTATTCAAAAATGCTTGCCATTCATTTTGATATAGATACAGCTCCTTATCCTAACCCGGTTTTGGACAAGGTAATGATTAAAAATGTCGACTGGAGTCTTGTGCAGCAGGTCGAATTATTTAACTCGAAAGGTGCGTTAGTGATTCAGAGTCGGAAAATTCCCTCATCCGGCCTTGACGTTAGCCACGTTTCCAGTGGGCTATATACTGTTCGCTTGACGGATCATACAGGTTCAGTAAAAAAGGTCAAGATCATTAAAGAGTAATGATTGTAACCAGCGCCAGATGTAATATGTGGCGCTGGTTTCTACGTTTTGACTACAGTTTCTCTGAAAAGTGCGTATGCCGCTAGCCGTGCACAAATCGTTAAATAGTCCGGTGAAGACGCAGGCCAGGGGATCGGGAAGCCGGATAAGCCCTTACGCACTCATAGACGAAAACAAACTCACCGGAAAATTCTTCAGTGAAGAAAGCAATCCGGAAACCGGAGAAATTGCCTGGTAAAACATATACCGGCACCGTTACCAGCCTCAAACACCGCCGACGGGGTGTTAGAAAAATCTCCTGTACGCTAGGCCTTGCGGGAGATTTTTTTGTACAACAGCCGTTCGTCTCCCATCTTCCGCTTACCGGTTAATAAATATTTCCAGGTTTCGCATCACTTTAATGCGAATTAATTTGTTAATTAGGGTTATCATTTAACCTTCCTTAAATATGACAACGTTATTGGACACTGCTTTTTGGCTTCTTTTTGGAGATTCTTCGTTTGAAATTCCTGGGTAATTGGTAGCTTAATTTGTTAGGATTGGCGTTGGGTGGAACTCTTGGTTCTATTGGGCGAAGTTTGGGTAATTGGTTGGTTTTAAAGTTTAGTTAATTCCTTTTTTACATGTAATCCGTAAGTCAATCAGACAAGACCAGGAAGCATGAGCGCGCGACGTTTTCAAAAATTTTTGATTACCACGTGGGAGGATATGACAACCATATTGTATAATAGCTAACCGTCAACAAAAGGGTGAGAATGAGAAACTCAACGCAAATTAACCAAAATATAAATTCAGACACCGTTTTTTTCTTCGATATGGACGAAACTTTGATTGAGACAGACTTTGCAAACTTCTTATCTTACCAAGAAGCGATACAATCTGTAATGCAGAGCGAAACTGAAATTAAATATGTTCCCAATGAAAGATTTAACCGAACGACTTTAAGCCGAATATTTCCAAATTTGACAGAAGAAAAATTAGTAGAAATTGTCAAACAAAAGGAAATAAATTACATTAATCATTTAACTCAAACAAAACTTAATAAAACGGCTTACGACATCCTTATTCGCTATTCAAAAACTAATAAAACTGTGTTAGTAACGAATTGTCGAGAAGACAGAGCCATTTTAACATTAGAATACCATAACCTTATTGACAAATTCAGTCATCTATTATTTAAGCAAACTGGCGACAAATACAATCGTGTAAACAAATATATAAATGCACTAACCATTTTGAGCCTATCGGCGGAAAATGTTATTGCTTTTGAAAATGATAAAATTGAAATTGAAGATGCAAAACTTGCAGGAATTCATATTGATAACATTATAAGTTTATAAATTATGATACCATTTACTATTGAGCAAAACAGTTATTTGAAACAAAACATTAAAGGCTTTTACCACACGCATTTTGGCGGTATTGATTTACCAAACAATCCAAACTTCTTGTATAAACTTAAAAATGACCCACATCACAATTGGACAACAGACCATTTGAAAAATGGAATCACCGAATTTGCAAAAATTTTAATTGATGATTTGCCAAAAATACAATCTCATTTAGGAGTTTCATCTTTAACCATTTGTGTAGTTCCACGGTCAAAAGCAGACAAAAATTATAACCAAAACCAATTATTATTCAAAGAAACTGTCAAACATATTGTTAACAAGCTTGGTTTAATTGACGGAACTGATTACATAATTAGGCATACTAACACAAAAACAACACATTTAAAAAAGTCAATTGAAGGATTCAATAATGATGGCGACTTACCTTATGTTGGAATAACAAATGCAACTTGTACTATTTCTGATAATGTTAACAGAAAAGATATATTATTAATTGATGATATTTACACAAAAACTGTAAATATTGATGAAGACGCAATTCAAGCATTATTAAACAAAGGAGCAAAATCAGTTGCTTTTTATGCAATTGGTAATACAGTTTTAAAATTTTAGCATCGTAAAAATGAAATATACAGACAACGCAATCAACATCATAACTGCAAAAACCTATAAAGGTATTGGCAGAGCTTGGATAAATAAAATGTTAAAGGGCAATGAAAGTGTTGAAACAGTTGTTTCATTGCTAAATAGTAACTCAAAACAAGAAGAATTAATCACCATTGGTGATTTTGATTTTGATAAAAAACAAATTATTAATCAAATAGAAAAATTACAAGAAAATTGTGATGGACTTGTTGCTATTGGCGACAAAGATTTTCCTAAATACAGAGGAAATGTAAAGGAAAGTGAACGTCCAATTTTTCTTTTTTACAAGGGCGACATTAGTCTTCTTGATATTGAACATTCTTGCATTACAGTTATTGGACTTCTTAATCCAGATGAAAAAATCAAAATTAGAGAACAAAAAATAGTTGCAGAAATAATAAAAAAAGATGTAATAATTGTAAGCGGATTAGCCTTTGGTTGCGATAGTATTGCACATAAACAAGCACTAATTGGAGGAAAAACAATAGCAGTTTTACCAAGTCCGCTAAATAATATAATGCCAGCAAAAAATAAAATTTTAGCATTTGAAATTGTTGAAGAAGGCGGACTTTTAATAACTGAATATTATGATGAACATAAATCCGCTATGGATTTAAGCAGTAGATATAAAGACCGTGACAGATTACAAGCGCTATTTTGCGATGCAATTATTTTAGCGGCAAGTTATGCACAAGACACAGCCGAAAGGTGGAAAATATTTGGACAAAAATTAGATAGTGGTGCAAGATTAGCGATGGGATTTGCAAAAGATTATAATATTCCAAGAGCAGTAATGTACGACCAAAAACTTGATGTTGATAATCCAATGTTTGACCTAAATAGACAATTAGTTACTGAACAAAAAGACATTACAATTCTGACACAAAAAAGTTTGGACAAATTAATCAGCAAAGTGAAATCAAAAAATGATAATAACGAAAAGAATGCTTTTCAGCCTGGATTATTTGATTATGATTAAGGAATTGAATCAACAACTGCACCTAAGACAGTTGCAAAAATGACAGGTTTTTTGCTAATTAAAAGTTAGTGTTTCTAAATCACCGCCTTGCAAGGATCAAAAAAAGTTGTGCGTCAAATTTTACAGATCATACATTCCAGATACATGGTAGACAAATCACAAAACGAAACAAGAGTTGATATTTTGTTAGGTATTTTTCAAAACAATAAACTGACCGCGATCTTAATATTAGTTGGTATAGTTGTAATCACTTTTGCAAAAGTTACAGAATCTGGTGACAGTATTTTACGAACATTTGGAATTATAAAATCTTATAACGTCGACCAAGCAACAGATAGGGGAAAGTTTTCATCACAGTTAATTGAGAACGCATGGAATAGAATGTTTTGGATGAGAGTTTATACAGAAAGAATAAGACTTAATGCTAATTCAGATGACCAAAACGTAGCTTACCAAAAATACATTGATGCAACGGAAAAGTGGAGTTCAAACATAATGAATTATTATCTCGGCCTTGAACAATATTATCCCAAAACCGATAAAAGAAATTTGCTTGAAGGAACTATTCAGCCAGAATTTATAGAAGCTGCAAAAATGATTCAAACTCTAAAACTTTCGGCTGACACATTAAAATTTGAGATCAAGATAATTAAGGTTGACTCAATACAGTATATTGTTGACAATATAAATAGAGATTTCTACTTATTAATCGATCAATCAGTTGACATGAAATGAATATTGCTTATGCTTCATAAGACCACTACCAAACGCCATCAAAAACTCCTTTAAAAACCTAAAAATATGCCCCACAGTACCTCAAAATCTCAAATTCACCCGCCACACCCCTAAAAATTCAGCCGATGACCAACGATCGTCATTTAACTTAAAAGTGTATATTTAGTTACTTAAATTTCAATGCTTTTAGCACTGGCGGTAGCATCGTACAACAGTACTGAGAAGACACAGGCCAGGGAATCGAAGGTGCTGTCTGCACGAAATGAGTGAAAAAAAAATGCAATCTGTGCATGTATTTTTCGGTCAGCTGACATTACAAAAGAGCCTGGCCGAAATGTGACCAGGCTCCTTGCGTTGCATCCTCTATTTTTGATCAATGCGGTCTGATGTATCGAATCCATTAGCTGAACGGTTTTTAAAAGCAGTGGGCCGATCGCAAGACTTACTTCTCAATGACCAGTTTTTTCGTACGCACGGCGCCGTCCTGGCCGATCATCTTTACCAGATAATGACCTGAAGGCAGGGGATTCAGACTGATGGTGTTATTCAGGTTTTCGTGATAGCTCAGCCTGCGCTTTCCGGTTACATCAATAAATTCCAGCCGGGTCAGTTTGGATGATTCATGACCGGACAGGTAAAGCTGATTTGCGGCGGGATTCGGATAGAAATACTCATTGCTTTCTCCCTTGATCCTGGCGTGTACTTTTGTGCTATAGGCAAAGGTCTGATCCAGGTCAATCATCTTTAGGCGAAAGTAGTAATTCAGACCTTTTTCCGGGTTTTTGAACTCGTAGCGATATTCATTGATCACTTTAAGGCCGTTTCCGGTTGTAGGCGTGATGTCAATTTTCCGGAAAACCAGATCGTCATTGGCGACCTCAATTTCAAATTTGTCCGTATTGCTTTCCTCCGTGGTCGACCAGTGCAGGGTAATCTGCTGCTCACTTGCTTTGGCCTTGAACGAAATTAGTTTGAGCGGCAGAGGCTGCGAACTGCTATAAATGTTGTTGGAGGTAGCGTCCGCAGCAATCCACATATTGGAGGAGCTCCCGCCGCCAAATACGGCTGTCAGTCTGTTTTCAGGTGTAACCGTCTGAGCCTCCCACGTAGTACCGTTCCATTTCCTGACGGTCCCGCCATCACCCACAACCCAGATGTTGGAGGCGTTCTGGCCCCATATTCCGTTCAGACTGCCCATGGCAGCTGCCGGCGTCACATCTGTCCAGGTGGTCCCGTCAAAGTGATAGATTTTTCCACCTGTCGACACCCCATCGCCACCAACAGCCCAGACATCGGTTGCAGATGAGCCCCAAATCGCTTTGATAGAAGTAAAACCAGTGGAGGTCTGGGCTACCCAGGTAGAATTCGACGGATTCCATTTATAAATAATACCTGTTCCGTTACCGCCGGTTGAGCCGCCAAGCCACACATTGGAAGCATCCAGCCCCCAAATTGTAAGTCCGGACATGGTACCTGATAAACCCGAATTGGTCATCGTCCAGCTGGTGCCGTTATATCTCAGGGCCCGGCCGGTTCCGCCTACGACCCACACATCGCTGGCCGAGGATCCCCATACGCTTCTGGCGGAACCGCTTCCCCAGGCCGTGTTGGCATCGGTCACAATAGACCAGGAGGTTCCGTTGAACCTTGCTATTTGTTGTCCGGTGGTCCCGCCTACCGAGTAAACATTGGAATTGCTTGAGCCCCAGAGCCCAAACCGCTGCCCGGTAATCCCGCTGATGGACTGATCTACCCACTGTGTACCGTTCCATTTATGGAGCGTGCCGCCATTTCCTGACATCCATACGTTACTGGCGTCGGTTCCCCAGAGCGCCCATTGCTGGTATGCGGCAACCGTGCCGGCCGTCCAGGTTTGAGCATTTGAAATGTGAGATAATAATAAAAAACATAGAAATAGCCTGATAGGACGGCAGGTAGCGTTCTTCATAATCGTTGATAGTTAAATAAAACCAGGGTATGAGTCTGGCGGATCAACTATTGTTGATTGCCAGATTCTGTATAAAAGAACATTGTAACCTTTTTATACTGTTTGCACCTCAGTCGTAATACCATGGCCCGTGTCGTCACGGGACTATCGCGAGACGCTCAACTGTGACCCCCGCCACCATGGCCCGTGTCGTCACGGGACTATCGCCAAACGCTCAACCGTGGCCCCCGCCACCATGGCCCGTGTCTTCACGGGACTATCGCCAAACGCTCAACCGTGGCCTCCGCCACCATGGCCCGTGTCGTCACGGGACTATCGCCAAACGCTCAACCGTGGCCCCCGCCACCATGGCCCGTGTCTTCACGGGACTATCGCCAAACGCTCAACCGTGGCCTCCGCCACCATGGCCCGTGTCTTCACGGGACTATCGCCAAACGCTGTTTTTCACATCATTCACACGCTTAAAAGCGCTCTCAACCGTGGCCTGTGTCTTCACACAGGACCAATAGGTGAGGCGTGTAAATATATCAAACTACATATCGAAATATTTAAAATCTAAGAAACTTTACGGCTCTCAATGAGTCTTAAGAGAAAATTTAAACATTTCAACACATGTTATCCCATAACCACCTAGAAAGTAAGTTTCGAAATTCCCGCATGGAATTTGATAAGGTATACTTTTGGACAAGTACGATAAAAGATTGGAAGCATTTACTCAGACAAGACAAATACAAAGAACTTATCATTTCGAGTTGGCAGGAGCTTATCAGAAGAGGGCAAATTATCATTTATGCTTTTGTCATTATGCCAAATCACTTACATGTAGTTTGGAAGATGACTGAACCAAATGGTAAAGAAATGCCTCATGCAAGTTTTAATAAGTTTACCAGTCATGTTATACTTAGTGATTTAAAGGCTAATCACCCTTATGTACTACCCTATTTTAAAGTTGACGAAAAGGAACGGCAATATCGAATTTGGCAACGCGATCCACTTGCTGTGCTTATGGACACAAAGCTAAAAGTAGAGCAGAAAATCAATTACATCCATAATAATCCACTGCATGAGCGATGGAATCTGGCGTCTTATCCCGAAAATTACCGTTGGTCATCGGCTGAATTTTATAGATCTGGCAGTGATGAATTTAAAATTTTGACGCACTATGGCGAGTATTTTTAGATTTTTAAAGTCGTCTTTGATGGCGTTTGGCAATGGTCCTGTGAAGACACAGGCCAAGGAAACGCATCGTACAACAGTCCTGTGAAGAGAAATGCGTCTGGCAATGGTCCTGTGAAGACACAGGCCAGGGAATCGAAAACGGAGCAGAAAATCAATTACATACATAATAATCCACTGCATGAGCGATGGAATCTGGCGTCTTATCCCGAAAATTATCGTTGGTCATCGGCTGAATTTTATATATCCGGCAGTGATGAATTTAAAATTTTGACGCACTATGGCGAGTATTTTTAGATTTTTAAGTCATCTTGATGGCGTTTAGCAATGGTCCTGTGAAGACACAGGCCAGGGAAACGTCATCTTGATGGCGTTTGGCAACAGTCCTGTGAAGACACAGGCCAGGGAAACAGGGAAACAGAAACCCATTTAAAAACAGCCTAGTTTCCTTCATCTAGGCCTTTTAAGCAAAATAAATAATCCCCACGCAGGTCTGATATTCCCTTTTACCCATTTCCTTTGTCAGCTGTCGGGTCAACGATGGCATAAAACTCCTCGGGTGTATGCGGACAAAAACTGATCACATGAAATACTTCCTACTTATCACTCTGATGCTCCTCCTTACCGAAGCATGCTTCGCGCAGGTTTACAGCCACGGCGGATTGATCCGGGGAAATACGACGCAGAAGCAGATTGCGTTGGTATTTACCGGCCATGAATATGCGGATGGAGGTTATGAGATACTGAAAACTTTAAAAAATGCGAAAGTAAAAGCATCCTTTTTCCTGACGGGTGACTTTTACAGAAACATCGCATTTTCGGATTTAATCGGGCAACTGAAGCGTTCAGGGCACTACCTCGGGCCCCATTCCGACAAACATTTACTATACTGCGCATGGGAAAAGCGCGACAGTCTGCTGGTAAGCAAGGCACAGTTTGTCGCGGATCTGGAAAACAATTACAGGGCCATGGAAAAACACGGCATCCGGCGAAAGCACGCCAGGGTTTTTATGCCACCATACGAATGGTACAATGATTCGATCAGTGTATGGGCCGGGCAAAGGGGCATCGCCGTCGTCAATTATTCACCGGGCACCCTGTCTGCTGCCGATTACACCACACCAGACCTTAAAAACTACCGCACTTCGGACCAGATACTCCAGAGCATTCTTGCTCTGGAGCACAAGGAAACGCTCAATGGCTTCATATTGTTGGTGCATATCGGCACGGCTCCCGAGCGGACCGACAAATTTTACAGGAAATTACCCGCGTTATTGGCATTGTTACAAAACAAAGGCTATACTTTTGAAAAAATAAACGCACTAGATGGATTATAGTGGGTGATGGTGATTTAGGCGATGCTTTTTGAATACCGGCCTTACGAAATCTATTTTTAATCTTAACCACGACAAATCATATAGAACCAAAATAAACGCCCTTACCCCATGAATCTGCTGGCCCTTTTACTACCCCTTTTCCTGATCAACCCCTCGGATAGTGCTGTCCATTTCAGAATAAATCAGCTGGGTTATTTCCCGGACGAAACGAAGAAGGCGATTGTATTTTCAAAGACTCCCGTAGAAACCCCGATTGAACTTTGGATGGGAAATAAACGGGTGCTGAAGGCAAAGGCTAAATCGGTTACCAACGGCAACTGGGGGACGTTTGATCATTATTATGAATTTGACTTTTCGAAAATAAGGGAAACAGGTGATTATTACCTGAAAACAGGAAAATCAGAAGACCGTTCCCAGCCCATCCGTGTCAGCCATGAGGCATTTGAAAGCCATCAGGAAAGCCTTCTGGAATTCATGCGGCAGCAGCGTTGTGGCTACAATCCCACGCTGGATGTGTATTGCCATCAGAAAGACGGCCTGAGCTTTTACGGCAGCATGCCCGACAGTTCGAAGGTGGATATTTCGGGCGGCTGGCATGACGCCGGGGACCAATTGAAATACCTGATCACGACCAGTTACGCCACCGCACACATGTTGAAAACCTACGAACTTTATCCCGAAAAATTTGCGGACCAGTATGATGCCCTGGGACACAAAGGGAAAAACGGTATTCCCGATATCCTGGACGAAGCCAAATGGGGCCTCGACTGGCTGGTGAAAGCACATCCCAACCCTAACGACATCATTCACCAGGTGGCAGACGACCGCGATCACCGTGGCTTCAAAATGCCGGACAACGACAATTCCGATTATGGCTGGGGACAAAACAGCTACCGGCCCGCTTACTTCGCCGATGGAAAACCACAGGGACTCAATAAATACAAGAGCCAGGCAACGGGCGTATCCAACGTCGCCGGCCGATGTGCCGCAGCGTTTGCCATAGCGGCCAGGCTGTGGGTGTATGATAAGGCTTTTGCTGAAAAATGCAGGCAAATGGCGGTTTCGATGTATGCGCTGGGGAGGAAAAAGGAAGGATATCAGCAGGGGAATTCCTATGGTGCTCCCTACCGATACAATGAAGACACCTGGAATGACGACATGGAATGGGGCGCTGCCGAGCTTTACAAGCTAACCAGGGAAGCCGGCTACCTGACACAGGCAGAAGCGTACGCTCTGAAAAGCAGCAATGCCGATTCGTGGATGGTGCGCGACACGGCCGATCATTACCGCCTGTACCCGTTTATCAACATGGGGCATTTTGTATTGCACGAATTTGCCGATAAAAAATTACGGAAAAAGCTGGAAGGATTTTACCAGGAGGGTATTGCCTATACCTTAAAAAGAGGCAATAAAAATCCCTTCGCGATCGGGGTTCCCTTCATCTGGTGCTCCAACAACCTGGTTACCAGCCTGGCAGCGCAGGTGATACTTTACCGAAAAATGACCAAAAGTACCGCTTACAACGATTTTCTCCTTGCACAGCGCGATTGGCTGTTTGGCCGAAATCCCTGGGGTACGTCCATGTTTTCAGGCATCCCGGCCCACGGCGAATTTCCTACGGCGGTGCATACCAGCCTGTACATACTGAAAAACATTCAGATCCCGGGCGGACTGGTGGATGGGCCGGTGTACATGTCTATTTACAAAAGTCTGATTGGTATAAAACTAACCAGCCCCGACGCGTTCGCGGCCTTTCAGAATAATCATGTAACCTATCACGACGATACCGGAGATTACAGTACCAATGAACCCACCATGGACGGAACCGCCGGGGCACTGCTGATGATGGCGCACTGGGGGAAGGGTGGTCAGGGAAAGTAGGGGAAGGGATTGGACATTTTGCAATAAATCGCCACCAAAATGAGAGACAATTTTTTTTGGATTCTATCAGCGATTCTCCGCTCCAAAATCGAAAACTGAAGTCTTCCTATGACTTCAATCTAATGACAGAAAATCTTTACAATCAAAAAAATTTCATTACATTTGCAACTAATAATCAGTTACAAAAATTCATCCATTGAGTAGGATAGATAAATTAGTCACACGCTTTTTCAACAAACCAAAAGACCTTACCTGGGATGAGCTAACCCTTATTTTGGGTTACTTTGGTTTTTTTGAAATCTCAACAGGAAAGACTGGTGGCTCAAGACGAAAGTTTGTGGATAAAAATCAAACCATCATTAGTTTACATAAACCACACCCCAGGCCTATTGTTAAAAATTATGTAATTGAACAGATTATACTCACATTAACGGAAAACGGAAAAATAAAAAATGATTAACTCCTTAACTTACAACGGCTATACGGCTTCCATCTCATACAATTCTGACGATGAAGTCTTTTTTGGTAAAGTAATTGGCGTCAACGACCTTATCGTTTTTGAGGGAACCTCTGTTACTGAACTTAAAAACGGATTTCAGGAGGCCATTGACGACTATCTGGAAACCTGTGAGGCAATCGGAAAGTCTCCGGATAAAACTTACAAAGGAAGTTTCAATGTCCGGGTTCCAGCCGGGCTTCACAAAAAAGTGGCCACTTTTGCATCACAACACGACGTCTCGTTAAATGACTTTGTGAAGTCAGTACTGGTATATGCAATGAACCATGAAGAGATCAGCGGAGAATTGTTAGGAAAAAAGTTTGCGTAAAAAGTTCAAACCCTCAAACAAGCTGCTCCACGCCGATCGGCAACTCCCGCACCCTTTTACCCGTCGCATGAAATACGGCATTGGCAACCGCTGCGGCAACACCTACAATGGCGATTTCACCCAACCCTTTTGATCCGATCGGATTGGCCAGGGCATCTGGTTTATCGATATAGATCACATCTATCTGCGGGATGTCGGCATGGACCGGAATATGATAACTGGCAAAATCGGTGGTGACGTACCGGCCAAACCGATGATCCATGACCGATGCCTCCATCAGCGCCATGCCAATACCACCCACCACCCCGCCAATAGACTGGCTTCTGGCGGTTTTGTAATTGATGATTTTGCCCACATCGGCGCAGGTTACCACGCGTTTTACGCGCACCTCACCAGTAAGCGGATTCACATGCACCTCTACAAAATGGCAGCCAAAAGAATACATCGAATGCTGGTTTACCTCCTGCCCCGATCTTGATTCCTCCGTTACTTCAACCTGGGGCAGATTATGGTATTTGAGAATGTCGGCATACTGGACACCAGCCGTGTGATCAGCCGCAGAAAACATCCGGCCATTTTTTACGGTTACCTCTTCAGGTTTAGCAACGGATAAGGTAGAACCCGGCATGGCCGCAGCCAGCACGAGCATTTTACTTTTCAACGCTTCGCAAGCGACATGAACTGCCGAGCCGACACTGGGAATTGTCGACGACCCGTTCTGTCCCGGCGCATCGGGCAAGCTGGAATCGCCTAGGTCGAATCGAATATTCCTGGCCGGGACGCCCGTGATTTTGGACGCGATCTGCGTCATGGCAGTGCCCGTACCCGGACCGATATCCATGGTTGCGCTTTGCACGACCACCGAGCCGTTGGCGAGCATCATCGCCCTGGCCTTAGACGGATGGCGGTGGAATCCATACAGGCTTGAAGCCATGCCATAACCCACCAGCATTCCCTGCTTTTGCATGGTGCGCGGCTCAAGGACACGATCCTTCCAGCCAAACCTTTGAGCACCCAAATGATAACATGCCTTCAACGATTTGGCCGACCAGGGGAGTTTGCGTTCGGGATCCGCATCGGCATGATTGCGCAGCCGGAATTCAAGGGGATCCATACGCAGGGCAAATGCCATTTCGTCCAGAGCGGATTCCAGTGCAAACATGCCCGTTGCATCCCCGGGACCCCGCATCCAGGTGGGCGTGTTCACATCCAGACTGAGGTGCCTGTACTTGGTGACGACATGGGCACATTCATACATTACCCTGCTGCTCAGCACGGTGCGTTCCAAGTGCTCCTCGTAGGCGGAAGTCTGCCCGGTAGCCTCATGACTGATGAAAGTCAGTTTCCCATCCAGCGTGGCACCCACCGCCATTTTCTGAACGGTGTAGGGCCGGTAACCTACAGAGGTAAACATCTGTTCCCGACCTAATACCAGCTTCACGGGTCGTTGGAGCATTTTGGCAGCCATCACCGCCGCGATGGTATGCGGCCACACCCGAATACCTGACCCAAATGCACCACCAATGAATGGGGCATGAACCTGGACATTTTCTTTGGGTATTTTAAACGCCTGAGCAAGCTGCCCCTGTACCGACTTCACGCCCTGATTTTTATCATAAACGGTCAGCCGATCATCACCCTCCCAGGCGGCAATAATCGCATGCGGTTCCAGTGGCTGATGGTGTTGTGTAGGAATGGTATAGGTTTCTTCCAGTTTGACATCCGCACGGAGCATAGCGCCGGCAGCGCCCCGGGAATAGTCCTGAAAAGGTGAATTTTTGTTTCGCTGCACGTTGGAAGCCATTCCGGCTTTGGAGATATTGGCCTTGAAATCGGTCTGATGCGTTTCGGTCTCATACTCCACTCTCACCAGCGTAGCAGCATGCATGGCCTGCTCTAAAGTATGGGCTACGACAAGGGCAACCGGCTGTCCGTCAAAATAAATAAAATCATCAAAAAAGACCCTGAAACTGGTTCCCATGGGCGCACGTTCGGGAGGCTGCTTGGCGGAGCCGTAACCCGGAACCCCCGCAGTATTGAGATGGCTGATCACCGCCAGCACGCCTTTCGATTCCTCCGCAGATTTGGCATGAATTGATTTGATTCTTCCCTTCGCGATGGTACTGGTCACCAGCACCGCATGAGCCAGATTTTCGGCCTGATATTCGGCGGAGTATCGGGCAGCTCCGGTGACTTTAAGCCTGCCGTCAACGCGGTCCAGTGACACCTCTGCTTCAGTTGAATTGATTTGTTCCCGGGTCATGGTGGATAAGCTAAGTATGACGAATTACGGTGAAGATTAAAGCCAGCGGCTAAAAGCTGGTAGCTATTTTCAGCGCCTGTATGATGGCTTGAGGAGTCAGTTTCAATTTGTAAGTGTTGTGCTCGTAAGCAATGGCACCCTGCATCGCTATTGATGCAGCCTGCTCAAAAACTGCATCCGAAATCACCTGACCCACCAGGGCCTTTTCAGCTTCATACAGGCGCCACGGCTTGTGCGCCACACCACCCATCACAAGCCTTACTGCTTTGATTTTGTTCTGATCAAGATCGAGCGCAGCCGCTACCGACACCAGCGCAAAAGCATAAGAGGCGCGATCACGAACTTTCAAATAATGGACATGTTTTGTAAATACGGAGTCTGGTATTTCTACACCCAGAATCAGCTCATCCCTTTCCAGGTTTGTGTCAACATCCGGGTGTTCTCCTGGCAGACGGTGAAAATCTGCAAGTGCAATTTTTCTCTGCCCTCCCGGGCCTGCTACCAAAACCTGCACGTCCAGGGCTAAAAGTGCCACATTCATGTCGCTGGGATTTACGGCAATGCACGGGTTTTTACTTAGCTTTTCGTCCACACCAAAAATAGCGTGCTGTTTATTGATACCGCCAATCGCCCCACAGCCACTGCCCGGGGTACGTTTGTTACACGGCAAAGCGGTATCATAAAAATAGGTACAGCGGGTTTTCTGAAGGAGGTTACCTCCTATGGTGGCCATGTTGCGAAGCTGCCCCGACGCCCCGGCATGCAAAGCCTGCGTGAGCAAAGGGTGATATTGCCTGATGAGTTTATGCGAAGCCACCTCGCTATTCAGCGCCAAAGCGCCTACACTCGTAATACCTTGTCTGCGCTCAATTCTCTTCAAAGGAAGGTGGTTGATATCCACGAGTTTTCCGGGCGATACAATTCCCCGTTTCATCAGCTCGATCAGGTTGGTGCCTCCGGCGATAAATTGCGCATCAGGATCCGAAGCTACGGCCGTAATCGCGTCCTTTATCGTTTTAGGCCGGTAATACTGGAATGGTTTCATACCTTCTGACCGCTGGTTTGAACTTCCAAGATTGCATTTACAATGTTCGGGTAGGCCCCGCAACGGCAAAGGTTACCACTCATGTATTCCTGAATTTCAGCTTCGGAACCCGCATAACCTTCTCGAATACAGCTTACCGCCGACATGAGCTGCCCAGGCGTACAATAGCCGCATTGGAAACCGTCGTGCCTGATAAATGCCTCCTGCATGGGGTGCAAATCATTCCCTTTGGCAAGCCCTTCTATGGTGGTGATCTTTTTACCATGTTGCATCACCGCAAAACTCAGGCATGACAATGCACGCTGCCCGTCTACATGAACCGTGCAAGCACCACATTGACCAAAGTCACAACCTTTTTTCGTCCCGGTCAGTGCCAGCTGCTCCCGCAACAGATCAAGAAGTGTGACCCGTGGATCAATGGAAAGTTTGTGTTTGATGCCATTGACAGACAGAGAAAGCTTCACCTTTTCGGCATCACCAACAGGTGTTTCTTCAAAGCCAGGCTCTGCGAGCAAACCGGCCGGAGCTACTAGACTAAGGCCTGCGATGGCCATGGATTGTTTCAGGAAAAAGCGACGGTTCTCGTAACCTTCACCCCACTCCTCTTTGCCGGGCTCATCTGCTGTATCGTTGGTCATAGCTGTATTCGGTTGAAGTCGGATCGAAAAAAGTGGTACTCCACCAACGGCCCGGCTAAAAAAGCATCTTAACAGGAAACTATACCTTAGGCAGACTGAACTTCAATAAAATGCATCCATGAAATAGCCACCTGCTTTATGAAAGCGATCGTAAACCCAGGCTGCGCAGACAACGTTGATACAGTTCCGGATTCCCCTGATTCAATTTCAGAATATAACGTGTGATTTCCCCCATGTAAACACGTCCAAAACCAGGATCCTCGGTAAGAATGGATGCGGTGTTATCGATAATATCTGCATATTTGACGGTTTGAGAATGCCCGGAAATCCCCAAAAGTCGCTCCGCTTCCAGCTCCTTCCTTTTTCGGCGGTTCAGGGTAGGATAATCTGAAGAAACGAATACGTCTGTCAAATCCTCCACACCTTTCAGGATATAGTTTAATTCAACCTCAGTGTATTGCAGGGCTTTCAATTGATCTTCCAGATCGGCATAAGTCGCATCCGTATCTTCGATAAGATCATGACACAGCGCTACTTCGACCTCCATCTGATCGTTACCATAAACGCTGACAATCTCCGCCACAGACCACAAGTGGGTCCAGTAGGGTGCTCCGGAATACTTCCGCTTCTGATCGCCATGTTTCGATTTAATGTATTCAAATAGTTTTGATTGCCTGTCGGTCAGTTGAAAGTTCACTTGATTTTGGTTTAGATTCTCTAAAAATTTAAATATACCGCTAATGCGCCAAGCGTTGGGGATAGCCTTTCAAACTTTTTTACCGTACAATTATTGTATCTCTTTCATACCACCATACCATGCCGCTTACCTGTAAGTTCCTGCGTTATATAATGCTTTTCTTGATCTCCTGGCCGACCATTTGCTTCAAAACCTGGGCAAGGGAATACAGGCATGTTCAAGTGATCATAGGTAAAGAAGCTGGTGCAGTAGAAAAAAACGTAGCCAATCTGCTCATAGGAAGATTGACGGAAAATAGCCAAATAAAAGCGGCACTAAGGGTTGAAAACGAAGCTATCGCAACCGAATCAGACTTGATCATTCACCTGGGCATGGTCACCAGTCATTCCGGAATACTAAATCTGATGAAGGCACACAGGATTCGCCCCCTTACCGACCTGGATCCTGGCCGGGAGGGTTTTGCACTCAAAATGCTGACAACCGGGAAACAACCTGTTCTGCTGGCCGTAGGAAAAGATGAGCGTGGCTGTCTCTACGCGGTAGGCGAAATCCTGAGAAAAACGGTGATCCATGAGCGCTCCGCTGCTATTCCGGCAGACCTGGATGTAAGGTCGGCGCCGGCATTTGAGATCCGGGGTACTCAATTTGGCCAGAGTCACATTGCCAAAACCCTGGCCAAGGTGCGCCCCTGGACTGACGAAGAAACGCAGCGGGTCATTCTCGATTATGCGCTGGCGGGAGCCAATATTTTCAGTACAGGACCAGGAAAGATGTTCGATTTCATCAAGTCGTTTGGTTTGATGACGCAGGGCGAATTCAACCCCAACCAGGCTCCGGAAGTCAAAAATCCTGCCTGGGCTGCTACGGAGTCGATTGGCCGGCCAGGTTACCTGTGTTTGTCCGTTCCTGAAGCGAGGGATTACATGATCCGGAAATGCCGGGAAGAGTTCAGTACCTCACCTGCATACGATCTGGTCCAGTTCAAAGGCGGAGACGGTGGTGGCTGTGAATGTGATCTTTGTAAACCGTATGGAATGAAATTCATCACGTTATGTGAAGAATTGTCCAAAGTTATTCATGAATATCACCCCAAAACAAGACTATACTTTACCAATCAAAAGTTCAATAACGAGGACGATCAGGCGATTTTTAGCTTCCTGCGGGAGAAACCGCGCGACTGGCTCTGGGCCTGGGGTTATGGCCCCGGATCCGACGCCACTTCGTGGCAGCCCGGACACCGGCAAAATCACCGGATGGATCTGTTCCGATATCCGGGTTTCGGACCATACGGCCTTTACCCTTTCGAGATTGTTCGGCAAATACCTCCACAACACAAATTGCTCTATTTCAACGAGATTACCCATTGGAAATACGCACAGCATGCCTACATACAAATGTATCCGAGGGCGGATAAAAATGGCGACCTGCCACCACCATGGAGTCACGACATATATGAAAGAAGACCCGACCAGGCACTCACGATGGTGTATAACCGGTTGACCTTTTTTGCCTGGCCCCGCTATTATCACCGGGTTTTTAACGACCTCATGCGCTATGGCGCAGGGGACATCACACATTCGAGCGGACACCACGATCATTTCAATCAATGGATGTGGCAGCGGCTGCTATGGAATCCGCGGCAAACCGTGGAAGAAGTGGTTCATGATTATTGCCTGACGTGGTTCGGACCTGCTGCGGCACCAGAAATGGAGCAGGCGGTTTTTCAATTCGAGAAAAATCTGGAAGAGAAAAAAGGAGAATCCATCCTTACGAAAACCGGTATTGAGCGATACTATAATCTGGTGAAAAGTGCAGGGCAAAAAATTCCAGCACATCAGATGAAAAATGACTGGTTATGGCGCATGTATATGCAAAAGGGTGCCCTGGATCTTTATACAAAATTGAATGTGCAACTGCAATCCGGCATTCAATCAAAAATAGAGGAACAAATACGCGGAGCCGGCATAACGTCGGTTTCAAATGCCACAATTGATCAGATGATCAGCTCCATTTCAATTGAAAAAGAAAGTCCGAAAATGATCGCATTGAGAAAGGAAGCAACCAGACTGGCTGACGAAAGCAATGCGAATTTCGGTGAGCGTAATGATGGTCTTTACAATCTGAAACATGACTTTATCGGACTGGGATGGTTACGCAGGCAACTGGAAAGAGCGAAAACAGCCGTTCCGGCTCAGCGAAAAGAATTACTGAATATGATCATCCATTACGAAGATCCCGGTAAAGATGGATATTACGACAATTTAGGGACGGCCAATAACGCACCTAATGTTGAATTTGGTTACCCTTACGACCACGGCCAGCCCTATGTGGCCGGTATGCTTTCCGAGGCTAACCGACCCAGTCAGCGTTCCATGCACTTTACACAAGATGAAGATCAGGGTGTGACACTAAAATATACAAACCTCGACACCTCCGCCTCCTACCGGATTCGTTTCACAATGGTTCGGCCCTGGTACCAGGAACGTTATGCCGAGCGCATGAATCAAAGGTCCCAATCCATTTACGCCAACGATATCCTGATTGCCAAAAACGTAGAACTTCCTTTGCAGATGAGTGACCATTTCACTTTCGACATTCCCGCGGAGGCGGTAAAATCAGGAGCGTTGGTAATCCGCTTCGCACGGGCACCTGACGTAGCCCATGGCGACCGGGTAAGCCGTGAGCAATGGCGAAATTCGGGCGGATGGGGCACTATGGTTTCGGAAGCCTGGCTTTTGAAAAAGTGAAGGAAAGTGATCAATCAAATGCGCCAGGCAGGCCCGGAAAAAATATCAGATATCCTATCCGGCACGCCGGATATATTTTCTAAAAATCGAAATTTGCGGCTACACGAAGTTTGATAGCGTGTATAAAAAACCATTGTGAAAGGTAACAAATGCCCTGAAACGGGTTACTTCGCTTCATCGGGACTGGGCATTATGGTTTAGCTTTGCGATCCGACAATTTTAAGGCGTCCATCATCTTATCGAAAATGGCCGTGTTTTCGTAAAAACCTGAAAAAGCCTCAGCACCCGGCCCGAAAGCCAAAACGGGTATCATCACCCCGGTGTGTCCCTTGGTTGTGTAAGATGCCTGAACTTCCCCCGTTTCGGTGTTACCACCATTTATGGATAAGCCGCCTGTTTCATGATCGGCTGTGATGATCACAAGCGTATTGCCATCCTTTGCTGCAAAATCAAATACCTCTCCGATTACTTTGTCAAAGTCCTTCATTTCTTCCACAATGTATTCGGTATCGTTTGCGTGGCCACCCCAATCGATCTGCGAGCCTTCAATCATGAGAAAGAAGCCCTTTTCATTCTGGTTCAATAAATTAATGGCTGTTTTTGAGGAACGGGAAAGTTCGTCACCCCGACCTTTCGAAAAGCGAGGTTGTTCTTTATCAGCCAGGAAACCCGCCAATTTGCCACTTGTAATCTGCTCCACCTCCGCCATCGAATTCGCAATCTGATACCCTTTGGTTTTCAGGCTATCCATCAGGTTCAGTCCATCTTTTCTCTGGTTAAAGTTGGAACGGCCTCCTCCAATAAAAACATCGACATCTGTCTTAAGCAGATCCAACGCGATTTCATCCATCAAGCTGCGCTTTGGCTGATGTCCTACAAACGATGCGGGTGTGGCATGCGTTACCGAGCACGTTGCCACCAGCCCGGTAGAAAATCCATGTGTTCCGGCAATTTCAAGAATCGTAGGTTGTGGCCGGTCCTGGGCATCGACACCGATGGCGCCGTTTTTTGCTTTTTTCCCAATGGAAAATGCAGTAGCGCCAGCGGCTGAGTCCGTTACAAAACTATCCGCAGATTGATTTTTATGAAAACCTATAAACTGAGACCGTTCGAGGTTCAAAGTGTTTTTACTGGCTACCATCCCGGCGTAAATCTGGGCGACACCCATGCCATCGCCAATCATGAGAATTACATTTTTCGGATGTTTTGGCTGAGCACTCGCCGGAGCTTGCGAATAAGCGGACACCCCCGTTACCAGGAATGCTGCCACTGTAAGAAGTTTTTTCATAGTTATCATTTTAGGATCAATCATACAAAAATGCTTTGTGGCAAATGGATTTGATAAACAGAATGAGGCTCAAAACCGGCCACTCCGCCCCTTATTGATGCAATCGCTTTTTGTTGTGGCAAAACTACACTCGGCAGTATTACCTGAACATGAAGTTCAGCACTTGAAAATAACCCCAGTGTTAATAAGAGCCTGTTTAAAATTCCTTCTGAAGTTTATTTATGCTATTTTTTTGGTCTGTCAGGGCGTCCGCCGCATCGTTAAAACCAAATCCAGGGGAGGGAACCCATAGTGATGAAAACCGCAGATGTGACGAATCGATCTATTGATCGTAACCAAAATGCAAATCTGGTTCATTATGCGCAGAAAGAATGACATCCTTTTAAAAGGCGGTCCGGCGATCCGGTGCTTTGTATGTTTCAGTACTGGTATCGCATCTATGATCGGTACGGGATACAAAAGAGCTTGACCAAATAATGCACCTGCTTTGTGCAGAACGCACCCCTAAGCGACACCGTCTCGCCTCTTTGCGCTCAGTCTGCGGAATACCTTTTGCGCATCATTGATAGAAGCATTCTTAAACCCTTCATACGGTAGTTCCTCCACTTGTAACTTATCGTGATCGTTGTGCAGGTCAAAGCGGTAATTTGAAAAAAATACCTTCCTGACCCATGTTCAAAAAAAACAGATCCGTCATAAACGCCTCGCCCAAACTTAAAACCGACCCCTTCAATTTCCTCCAGATAGAGCGGTATTTTTTACTGGTCAAAAATAAAAATGTCCTGCAGCGTATTTCAGAAAGAACTTTCCAGGACCTGGATCTCGAAGACGTATTCAAATTCGTGGACCGAACTTCCAGCAGCGTAGGACAGCAGTACCTCTATAACCTGCTCAGGACAATCCCCAACGAGCATACGCGGGCCGTCAGGATTGAAAATCTCATTAAAATATTTGAAAATGATCCCGAACTAAGACAAACGCTGTTGAGAGATCTTTCCGGTTTGAACAATAAGGACGCTTATTACATCTATTCGCTATTCTTACAGCCGTATATCCTAAAACCAAAATGGTTCTGGCTAATAAAAGCCCTTTCTTTGGCTAGCGTTTCATCTATTTTACTCTCATTCCTCTTTCCACAGTTATTGATTGGGCTGGCTTTGCTGCTCCCCGTCAATTTCGGTTTTCATTATTGGAACAAAAACAATCTGCATGAGTATGGAAGCTCAATCCCGCAATTAATGCGCATGACGGCGCTGCCAAAAAAACACTGACGCATGCCGCATTTCAGCATAGTAAAAAAAGTTTGTTTGAATCCGTCCGGATGCTGGATAAAATGAGCCTTTCCATGACTATTTTTAAGCTGGAAGCCAGGTTACAAAGTGAAATAGGGCTCATAATTGAATATCTCATTGAATTAATCAAGGCGCTTTTCCTGATTGAGCCCATCATACTTTTCAGAACACTGGATAAACTTGACTCCCGACGTCAACAGATTCAGGAAGTTTTTGATTTTACAGGGGAAATTGACTCCGCCCTTGCCATACAGGCTCTTCGACTGGAAACATCTTCCTATTGCCTGCCAACGATACAGGCCAATCAAAAGTACATCCATGCGGTTGCGGTATATCACCCTTTGGTTTACCAGGCTGTAACCAACGACATCGGTATTAGCCAAAAATCGGTCTTACTAACAGGATCCAATATGTCGGGAAAATCGACATTTATCCGTGCCGTGGGCATCAATGTTATCCTGGGTCTGACCATCAATACCTGTTTTGCCCGGGAATTTGTAACACCCAGAATGAAAGTACATTCTGCAATCCGGGTGTCGGATGACCTGCTGAACGAGAAGAGCTACTATTTCGAGGAAGTACTCACCATTAAAAACCTGTTGGCTGAAAGCGTATGCGCACCGGGCAACCTGTTCCTACTGGATGAATTATTCAAAGGAACCAATACCATAGAGCGAATTGCAACCGGAAAAGCTGTGCTCAATTATTTAAACAATGGGCCGAATCTTGTGCTGGTCTCTACGCATGATCTCGAACTAGCCGGATATCTCGGTGAAACATTTGACTTGTATCACTTTTCTGAGCAACTTGAAAAACAGGAAATTTTATTTGATTACAAACTTAAGAGAGGAATTTTGGTTAACACCAATGCTATCAGAATTCTGGAATTGAATGCGTATCCACCACAAGTCATTACCGATGCCTTGCAGACGGCTCAACAATTGAAAAATGAGAAACTATTGTAGGGAACACCATTAAGTAAGTAAGCGGTACACAATAAACGTCCCAATCGCGTTGCCCAAGGGCACAGTTCAGAGATCAAGCAACAAAGCCACTCCTTTTTGTCAGCTAAAATAGTGCGCGGAATCATTTTTTTTCCATATTTACGATTGCAAATTGCATTAAAGATTAGCTCTGTTGTTGTGGCTGATTCCGATATTTATCTAAATCTATAGTTATGAAAACCATCCTTGTCCCTGTTGATTTCTCCGAAAATTCCGATAAGGCCGTAGCCGCAGCAAAGATTATTGCAGCCAAAAACGGAGCTGAGTTGATCTTCCTGCATGCTTATCAGCCCTATATAACGGATATTACAATACCTGCTTCCCTGACTTCTTTGCCGATTTATCAGGAGCTTGAAGATTCCTACAAAGCCCAACTCAAGGCCTATGCCGTTCAAGCCCGAGAGGAAGGCTTGCAGGCAGATACGGTATGGGAAAATCATGAAATCCATGATGCTATCATCAAACATGCCGAGGCCTTGGTCGCTGATCTTATCGTGGTAGGACGCACCGGCAAAGGAGGCTTTATGGACAAACTGATGGGTAGTGCTGCAACACCTGTTGCGCTTAATGCCCCTTGCCCCGTCCTGGTAATTCCACCACAGGTTACTGAAATTAACTTCAAACACATTGTGTATGCAACACAGCTCGAATATGAGGAAATGAACAATTTGAGACAGGTTAAAATTCTGGCCAAAATGCTGGATGCCAAGTTGACCTTTGTCAAAATAAGCTCTTTGGAACAACCCAATATTCAGGACGACAAGCAGTACATTGAGCAAATAACAAGCGGCCTGGATATCCCTGCAAGCGATATCGTGATTCACAAAGGTGGCGGTGTACTCGATGGCATTGAAAAGCACTGTGCTGATGTGCATGCCGACCTTCTGATCGTATCTACGAGAGAGCGTGGATTTTTTGAACAGTTTATCATTAACCCAAGTCTGACAAAAAAACTGGTCGTTGAGACCCATATACCGCTCATGGTGTACCATATTCGCTGAAAACACAGCATGAGATAAGGGCCGTATCAACCTGAAGGGTAGTATCCCGGTGTTGAAACGGCCCATTTTTTTGTACGGCATAACCGGAAATGAGGACAGCGCTGCACATCACAAAGGACGTTTGCTTATTCCGCCAGATCAATCAAAGACCAGATGTACCATTGTGCCTGAGTGCGGCTTAACGTGTGCATGAAGGTCAATATTAAGCAATAAGCACAAGTCCTTGACAATGACGAGCCCTATTCCCTTCTGCTCCGGATGTCTCGATAACCGGAGCCATTCTCGGTAAGATTTATATGACCTGTTCAGCCAAATCATTAAGTCCTGTGGCATGCCATCCCCGCTGTCTTCAATGACTATTTCTTTGCTGCCCTGTGCCACCAACGATGATATCCTCACCTCCGACTTACTGAATTTGACTGCGTTGTCGAGCAGATTGTGAATGACTATTGATAACAGGCTTGGGTCGCTCAAAACAATTAAATCCGATTCTACTTCATTAATGAGCCGCAGATTTTTGAAATCGGCCATGGCTTTAAAGAGTTTACAAGTATCTGCGACAAGGTCATGCACACGAACAGAAGTGAATTCCCTCCGAGACGAATCATTCTGATTCTGTAATTTGATATAATCCAGAAGATTTTTGGTAAGCGTACCGATACGTTGCGTTGTATTCAAAGATTCGTCACTCATCCGGTTAATAAGCGGATCGGCATTGGGTTGCAGATGCAAATGGTTATTCACCTGCTGCAAAGAATAGGTGAGGTAATGTAGCGGCGTTTGAATGTCGTGATTTACCGCAGCTACAATCTGGCTGATCACCCGATAATGCCGCCGAAGATTAGCCTCTCTTTCCCGCCTTACCATATACCGGGTACGCAGGCGTATAATTGCTATGACCACCAGTTGTAAAAGCACAACCAGTAAACTCCAGAACCACCAGGTTTCAAACCACGCCGGCGGTATATTGATGGTGATTTTTTTATAGGCGTAATTATTTTCTCCAAATCCATTGATTTTGCGTATCAGTAACTCGTATTTTCCATAGGGCACATTGGATAAAGAAATTATAAAATCCTCAGAAACAGGAAACCAAACAGCACTTTTACCCTTCTCGGTCAGCGCATAACTCATGTGAATATTATTGATATGACCAAAGTACGGTGTTGAAACCCGCAACCGAAGTTGTGTAAAATCGCGGGATAACTTAAGGTTTTCATTCACGGGAACCGTTTTTCCGTTAAGTTCAATCTCACTGATGAATATATCCCTGCCGGGCAGCTCGGGCCGTATTTTTAAGGGAGAAAACCACACCAGCCCATCCATAGATGGAAGTGATACGGTTCCGTTGGGCAGTTTTACAGCGCATGGCAAGCAACCACCATTGAACTCGTTGGTTTCAAAACCATTGCTTTTATCATAGTAATGGTAATATACCGGAGAGCTACTGTTGTTTATATAGTTGAGCAATTGCTTTTTAACAACCTGAAACAATCCCTTATTGGTTGTTACCCAAAAAAACCCTTTGGAATCTTCGATGATACAGTGTGCATTGGTCATGAACAGCTCCTTATCGACAGGAAATTGAACGATTTTACTCTTCCCCACGAAATACAAGCCATTACCATAAGTAGTCAGCCAGGTTCCCTCAGAGGTGGTGTAAAAACTTCGTATGGTGATGTTGGCAAAGTTTTTTATCTCATCCAGCTTACCAGATCCCTTGTCAAAACGAAACAGCCCCTTTTTGGTAGCAAGAAGCAAGGTACTCCTGTTTTCCCTGTGAATTACCAAAATTTCCCCAAAATCACCCTCTACGATTGTTTCAGGTGAGGCGTAGGGAGGAGCAAGCAGAAATAAAGATCCCTGGCCGCCCAGCCACAGCTGATCTGCCTCATCTGCATACATGGATTTGAACTTCTTCTTTAAAGTAAGTTTTTTAATGAGCTTCCCGTATTTGTCCAGCCTGAAAAGTTCATACCCCTCACCCATCCAGATACTGCTATCCTGGTTCATCGCAAGAGAATACTTATAATCATGATCCTTCATGAAACCAGACACCCTCTTGAACGCCGTATCCGAGGATTGGGATCGAATACCCATTGCATATCCCTGTGCGGTAAGCACCGAATTATCACGCCATGCAAGCTGCGAGTAGTACACATTATCGGCATCCTGAAGAGGAATTTTCAGCGTTGTGAAGTTCTGTTTCTTAATGACAAAAAGCCCCTTGGTAAGACTCCCAAGAAACAGATATCCCAGCGTCTCATCATAAAAAACTGAAGCAATTTTATTTTGTTCGAAATCAAACCCCGTCAGAATCAATCTTGTGCTTAACTCTCCGTTTTCCAATCTTTCCAGGCTATAAAAAGACTTATTCAGATAAAGAAATGGCCTTTTCGAAATATTGTTCCAAAACAAAACATAATCAGCCTTCCCAGCCTTAAAGGCCGGATTGGCATTGATATCACCGGCCAGTCTGCTAACCAGGTGCTGTGTTTTTCCATCTATCCGAATAAAATCCCCGTTTTCATTTGTAGCAAATGGATACGACCCAACCAGAAAAAAAAGCGTGAACTCACCCTTCGTTACGGACGCTTGTTTGCCATTTTTGAAATGGACAATATCATCCTGCCGCCAGACGTACACATCGTTATTCCCGGAAGTTGTCATGTAATTTTGATCGTGGGTATCATGCTTGTGTAGTGTAGGTAAGCTACCCAGATAGATATTTTGCTTTTTAGAAATCTTTAGAACAGGAGCCAAATCTAAATACCGCCGGTATTCGCCCGAATGAGCAAAAGCCAAACCGTGAACCGAAGGTTGCACGCTTTCATTGTTTTCAGTAAGGGCACTGAACATTTCATTGCCTTTTCCATCACTTACCGGAGCAGGAACGAAAATATTTATACGATTGCTCGTAATGGGTATAACTGTCTTGTTAAATGTGAAAAATTTATGCCCGTCAAACCGGACCAGCCCTGCTTCTGTTCCTAGCCATAAAAAGCCACTTTTGTCCTTCACAATCGCCTTGACACTATTCTGAGGCAAGCCGTTCTCATCTGTATAATTACTGACTTGATACTTTGTAAATGCCGGGGTCTGGGCAAATACCCACGGGGAAGCTATAAAAAAGAGCAAAATAAATCCCAGGCAGGACTGTATTTTTTTGAACCAGTCATGTCCTAAACACCGGGTTTGAATGCAAATGAATAGACTGATGTTAGCGCGCACAACTAAACAGGGTCGGTTATCAGATTATTTTTACATAACAGACAGAATAATAACATATTTACCCCAAATAATTTTATTTATTTTTTATCCGCAGACAACTCCCGCATGAGGCGTTGCACATATTAGGATGATCGCTCAGGTTATTACACGTTATGCGTGCAAAAGGCGTAAGGATTCAGCGCTCAATGACCGCGGGGGTGGTAGATATCCGGGGAAGAAATTATTTGCCTAAGCGTGCCGACAGGATCAGGCATTAGATACCAGACCGATTGGCCCCGATACACCAGGTATTGAGCTTGCTTTTGGCCAGCAACTCGTGGCATTCTTCCTTTGCAATGCTCTCAAACTCGTTACATATATAGTGATGACCATTGATCACAGATTCCATACATTGAACCAGTTCGTTAAGATTGTTACTTTTTAAAAGATATCCTTTAACTCCGGCCTGTAAACAGGCCACAGCGAGATCCGCCTGCGGACGACCGTCATAAACGACAAAGGATGTGTCTGGATTTTGCTGCATCATCCGTCCCAATATTCCCATATCAATCCCAGCCGATTCTTCCGCCAGCCCTATAATAATAATATCAGGAGCATGAAAAACATCGGTTGCCAGATAGGAATACAGGCATTCGGCCTCGATTACTGTAATTCCCTTAAAATGAGTTTTAAGAAACACAGACAATCCGGCTCTCATAATCGGATGCTTATCTATTGACGCAATTTTCATTTTAGTATCTGATTCCGCAAACAATGTGCTGAAAAAAAATCAAGCCCCCCGACAGAATCAGGAGGATGATCACTTTACTCAACGTTATGATAAATTATTTAAACCATTCAGCTGATTATATTCCACTGATTAAAAGGATACAATCATCAGGATAACCCTCCTGTTGAATGATCGTTGTGGTTCATAGAAGTTGATGATGAATGTGCACGTTTTCCCACAAATAGATGAGAAAAACACCGAAGTCGAAGGTCGCTATTGTCATAGGACACCGATCTCGTTTATGGCACAAAAGTAGCCCTTCAGATGCACTCCGGGGCTGTAAATAATTAAAAAGAGGGATGAATTTTTTCATTCGTTTATTTAACGAATTTATCACGTGAAGAATTAATTCTACCATTCATTTTCAGTACTTTTACGTATCTCAATTTTGTGAAAACTTCTCTTTCGTTAATAATGTGTGCAAAAATCCTCATAGCGGAAGATCATCCGTTGGTTTTGATGGGCATTCAGCATCTTCTCAACGCGCATTTGCCGAGCGCTGTTATCTTTGCTACTGATGATTTCAATAAAACGCTGTTGGCACTGGAAAAACAAAAATTTGATCTACTGGTCATGGATATCAATCTGCCTGGCGGAGATAAAGTAGGCATGGTCAATTCGGTGCGATTAAAACAACCCAACCTGCCGATTCTGGTCTGTTCCAGTTATGATGAACAACTCTATGCTTTGCCGTTCCTCAAAGCGGGAGCCAATGGGTATATTTCGAAAACGGCTCCGAATGAAGATTTCAAAACCGCGGTTGACCAGGTCATGGGTGGGCGGATATATGCCAGTCCATCTGTGCTGCAAAATGCATTTGGAATCCTTTTTAACTCCAGAGGCAACCAGGACTCCATCTCAGAAAAACTATCTGACAAAGAACTGGAAGTAGCCAAACTCCTCTCAAAAGGCCTGTCAACCAAAAGCATAAGCGACCACATTCACTTATCACCGTCATCCGTGAGCACGTATAAAGCGAAGATTTTCGAAAAATTGGGGGTCTCAAATATTATCGATCTGACCACTTATTTCGAGCTCAACGAGCCCGGCAGACAGTAACTATGCTTAGAATTCCGTCTGGTACGGTTTTTATGACTATACGTTATATAATTACTTTAATCCTTTACAATTATGGATGCCAAAAACATCAGCCTGGTAGAAGCCGAGGTTAAACCCGTCGTGGATCTATTGAATGACTACCTTGCCAATTACCATGTTCATTATCAAAAACTAAGAGGGTGCCATTGGAATATCAAAGGCCAGAACTTCTTCACCCTTCACGTAAAGTTTGAGGAGCTTTACACCAGTGCGCAACTCACCATCGACGAAATAGCCGAAAGGGTTCTCACATTGGGCAAGCCGCCACACAGCCGATTTGCCGACTACATTAAAGAATCGAAGATTAAAGAAATTGACACAATCGGGCTGAAAGACCTGGATATGGTGGACGCCATTCTCGATGATATGGCCACACTGATCTCTCTGGAGCGGGATTTACTTGAAGCGTCGGACAAGGCCGGAGACGACGGAACCAACGATATGGTAAATCGTTTTATGCAATTCAAAGAAAAGAACACCTGGATGCTCCGCTCCTTTGCAGGTAAAAAGTAATAATGGAATATTGCGGACGGCATTCTTCATCATTTTGCCAGCTCACTGGGCTGGCATTTTTTATTTTTGTTTGTTTCGAGTCAGCCATTTATTCTTCACAGGGCCCATTTCAGCCAATGGTATCGGTTCCAGTCCTACACTTTTGAGGAATTGGGTGCTGCACAGTTGTTCTAATGATTTGCCATTCGACGCAATCGATGTGTTGTTCCGGATGATTTGTACCTGACCACCTCCCTTGATCACCTGCTTCGTATCGACCATCAGATTGTTTACCACCGTATTTACATTGGGGTTGACCCTTAAATCCTTTAATAGCGGATACTTGTCAGTATACACCGCAGAGCGAATATCAACGTCCTCATAGATTCGTTTTTTTATAGTAGGCGACTCCAGTTCATTGAGCCATCTTTCATTTTTCCAGGTAGAGAAGCTTACGCCGACGGGGCATGCAAAAAATACATTGTTTTCGACCAGATTGTCTTTCCCGCCGTGTATCTGCACGCCGCCGAAATGCCTGGCTCCACACCTTTCAAATACATTTCCATATATCCTGAAACCCGAGATCATGTCATCCAGCCTGACCCCCGCCGCACCATGGAGCGTGCCCCCGGAGATATCCGACCAATGATTATACCTCACCACATTTCCCTGATAAGAAGGATTATAGAACACGTCCAGCCCGCCCTGATCATCCGATTCATTGACCACGTTGCTAATCTCATTATATTCGATCACCATGTCGTTACCCTCCAGACGAAACGCAGAAGATGACGAAAAACTAAATCGGTTATGACTAAGCCGTATCCCGCACCCATCCAGGTGCACCGCGGGCTGGTAAGTTCTTTTGAATAATGAAAAATGCTCTACTACGGTATTCTCAATAAAATGCCCGGCTGGGGTCAGGAGCTTCCGGTCGCCTCCTGAGATTTTGATCCCGCCACAACCAAAATTCCGGAGTAAACAACCTGATATACCATGATTAAGCCCTTTTTCTACATGTATACCATCTTGCCCAAACCGCTCGATCCGACACTCGATTAACCTGCAATGGCTACCTTCCAATAGCTTTACCGCACTGCCGCGACCTTCTTCAAAAGCCAATCCTTCCAGAGTAAGATTAACACAGCCATTCATTTCGATCATAAAAGGTGCAGAAAAAAGCGACAGACGTACATCCGCTTTAGCCGGATCCACACCCGCAGGCGGGTACCAGTAAAGTAATCCGGAACTTCTGTCGAGATACCATTCCCCCGGACTGTCGATTTCGCAAAACAGGTTCAGACCAAAATAATGAAGGCTGTCCTTGTAGCCATAATTGTGGTAAGGCGGACGGACATGGATGGTTTTGGTGAGGGAATCGATTCGGTCCACTTTCTGAAACTGCTCACTCCAGTCCCAATACCAATACCCGCCAAGCCTTGGATCCTTTTCCTGCGCCCAGCGATTCTGGCGTTGTGCCAGATATTCAAAGTCGCCCTCCTTTGTGCCACGCTTAGCCATATAGGTGGGTGGCAATGGCGTTGCTCCTTTTACCAGTCCGGATGTGGTAAGCCCCGAGTTGGGCCAGCGCGCCAGAGTCTGGAGTTGCAAATTGCAAAACAATTCTGGTCTGGACCCCAGGTCGGTCGGATCTCCAAAATCTGTTATTCCTACTGCCTTCAGGTTGGTCACATACACCTTGCCGCGCACCATTGGATCCAGGCGTTTCAGCACATTGGTATCCTGTGTCCTTTTCCAATTCACCAATTTTTTACTTCCTGAGAAAACCGGTTGCTCTCCATGCTCAGCCCTGTACACTACGGATGTCTGCTCGTCCCCTGCGTCTTCCGCACTAAACAGCACAGGCTTTTCCAAAGAGTACGCCCCTCCTCTCACCCTCACGATTGCCGGCCTCCCTGGATGAGACTTCCTCAAAGTGCGAAGCCGCTGCCGGGCCCCTTCAAGGCTCTGCAAAGGTGAAGAACGGGTTCCCGCATTGCTATCCTTACCCTTTGGCGAAATATATAATTCTATCGGATCAGCCGGTGCTACATTCTCCCTTTCAGAAATACGACCGAAGGCAACATTGGCTAGCAGCGTAAAAACAAGCAGATTAATATTTTTAAACGAATAAAATATTCTACCGCAAAGTGCCTTAGACATCGGGAAGGTTTGAATTTCAGGTTGGTTTATGATCACTTACCGGAATAAGTAAAGGCAAGGCTTCTTTTTACTTGTCGCCCGATATAAATAACCTGTAAGGTCAGGGGAATCGCTAGTTCTTTATCTCACTTTCAGGCAGAAAATATTTTCCGCGGTTTCGATAACCATGAACCGCTCCGCTGATTACGAGAATCGCGGCCGCAATTAGCGCAGAGATTGCAACCGTTTCATTTTGATTCCGGTTTGCCACAAAGATGGCAATAAGCGCCCAGGCTCCCACCATGGCGGATTCCCGCATATTGCGACGCCATGTCAGGTACAGATTGAGAACTGCCGCAATACCGATCATAACCACGGTCCAGCTGACAGCCGAAATTCCAAATCCTGTCCACTCCATTTTGGTAAGGTATGCTGCGATATTGGCGATTAAAGCAACGGCTATCCATCCCACGTAAATAGCAAATGGCCACCACTCAAATGCGATTTTTTTTAACGGAATGAGATCAAGCTCCAGCCTCACGCGTAGGACAATAAGCAACAGGGATAACAGTAAGACAATCATGATGAGTACAGACAACCCGGTAAAGTCGTAAAGCCAGGCCAAAATCCACAAACAATTTGCTATGCAGGAAACAACAAAAGCCCAGCCTATCTTTGAAACGACGGAGCGGGGCTCCGAGGGACCGAACAGCCCCTTACTCTGGTAAATGACAAAGGAAGCCAGTCCGATGTAAATAAGTCCCCAGATTGAAAAAGCATAACCCGCCGGGGTAAACAAATTTTGATAAGAAGCAGATACCGTAGCCATGGTATTGCCATTGAAAATGCCTGTATTTGACAGATAATTCATCACAACCATTACGATCAGTGCAACAATATTGGATATTTGGAGAATCCTTACCATAATACCTTAAGAGCAATTAGTTCCGTGCAAGTATGTGCAACCCACACATACGATGGTATTTTGTATTAAAATTGTTCCCAACCATAAACAGGAGCCGGGGTTTCCATAGATAAAGTTCTAAGAACAAAACTAACTCTACTTTTCAATATCTCATTTCTAATTTTTTTAATAATTTTTCAAACAAATATGGTACGAGTGTCATAATTACAAGTACTATGGATTACATTGAAATCCATGCGGCTAAAATCCATAGCTACCCGTATTAATTCACCCTGGGCAGATCATAATTCCTTATAAATTTTGCCCTCTGGTAATCCATTTACCCGGAAAATGCGTAGGTCACAAAATTATCCTCTATTCTAAACCAAAAACACACCAAACCTATGGACAATTGTGAATCTCAATATCTCCACGAGATTAATAAACTGGCAGACTCTATAAGCAAAAACGCTCTGGGCGTACATTTTTATACTTCAACCATCGTTGACAACGATAAAGCAGTACGTTTTTCAAAACGCGTAATAGCGCTTTCCACTGAACTTAAGGAGGTGATGGAAAAGGCGCAAAAGCCAAAGCCCACGGAAGAAACAATTGGAAAAATCCAGGTCGCCAAGGATAGAACTTATTCGATTACACGATCAGAAACTGGCGGGCACTAGGTTAACCAAAAACTTCCGACAAGTCCAGCAGGTACAATTGCCTGCCATTTCCTCCGTGCGGCGAGTCTATACAGGCATATTTCCCGTCGTTACTGCTGCGAGGATGCAGGTCGCACCGCCATTCTCCTACATACTCACCCCCAGCGGGAAAGTGGCCCAGATCGACACGCCTGTCCGTTGGAATGTGATATAAATAGGGTGTCTGGTTTGGGTTGGTTTTGTTTCGGTAATTGTCGCTCATCAACCAGGCGTTTTCATGTCCCGGAATGTAAGTCTGATGCCCGTTTACAGGCATTTTGTCCGTCACGATCCGTTCGATACGCCCAGTGTGGTCCTCCAGTATGTAGAACGCACTGTTCTGGTTTTCAGGTTTCGTAAAAGCACAGATATGATCCGGATCACGCCAAATAAAGTGTGAAGTAAAACCAGAAGGATCTATAATAAACGGATCTGTACCATCGGGATTGATGGTGAACATTCGGGTAACAAAGTTCCGGGCAGCCATGATCTGTCTGTCCTCCCTTTGCGCACGCCAACGGTGTAAAAATGTAATCCTGCTCCCGTCGTTGTTGACCAAAAGATGATTGAACCAGTGAAAATTATCGGTCACGGATTCACCTTTGTGCGCTATGGCAGAAGCCTGAGCAAACGACATTAAAAGTGTGGAAGCCCCTGTTTTCAGATCTATGCGGTAAATCCCTACCCCATCCGGTGCCTTTTCGTTGAAAAAGGGATCTGTAATACCTGCATAGCCATAACCGGGCCGTAAATCCTGAATCCTGCTAAATTCCGTCCCCACTGCCCACAACCCTTTCGGATCAAGTGCGTAGATCGCTTTTGGCAATGTTCTCTTTTTACCGGAGAATACATCCACGACATGACTTACGTATTGGTCACCCACCCGATCGTTCCAGATCACTTCCGATCGGGAGCCAGGGATCCATTGGAGCATACATCCCTGCTGCCAGCCCCAGGCACGGCTTTCACCCAGTCTCGTCCACTTATCCCCTTTTTTCAGATCGATCATGCCAATCTCGATGACATCCGTGGCCCGTGGTGATCGCCCCTCAAAACCCACACGCATGCCGAGAACATACCGGTTGGAAGGATCAAACTGAAGCTTATCATAATACCCAAACCAGTGGAATCCAGGCCCTTTTGTGATCGCCCTAACCGGTACTTTCAGTGGAGCATGCCCCATCCCCGCACCATACAGACTCAATCCTGAAAGGGTAACGGTCTTTAAAAATGTTCTGCGTTCCATATCTGAGTTTTAGAAGTAGGCTTGAAATTATTTAATTCAATTTGGGCTCTATTCTACTCGCCAAATCTTCCCGGCTATAATGAAATTTTAGTGTACATAAAAAGCATCGTCCTATGCAATGCATTACAAACCAGTCGCAAATAACATTTTCAGGGATAAATCAGGCACTTGCATCATTCAAAAGCCCTAACGCTGTCATACCCTCGTAAACTTACGGATAGCACGGGCTTGTTTTGTGAAGCCCGCAAGCCGCACAGTCATTTGACGCGAAAAGGATTTGTGGTACACACTTTCAATGTGTTCAAAATTAGGAATAAACTGCTTTGATTCCTTACTTTTGCAGTCCGTTTGTCAAAACACTCACATCACTTTTGTAACATGCAGTTAAGCGAATTTGTCTCAAAGCGTATTCCATCCGATCAGAAGAAAGCCTTGAATAAAAATGACTATCCCAAGATTTCACTGATCACTCCGTCTTACGGCCAGGAAGCGTTTATTGAAAGAACAATTTTAAGCGTACTGAACCAAAATTACCCCAATCTCGAGTACATCATTGTAGATGACGCTTCCAAGGATAACAGCAATGAGATTATAAAAAAATATGGCGATCAGATCATTCTGCTGAGTGATGGCATTAACCGCGGGCAGACTGCCGCGATTAACCATGGCTTTAAGCATGCTACCGGAGACATCATCGGCTTTCAGAATGCCGATGACCTGTTCGCACCCAATGCATTTTTTGAGCTTGCCAAGGCCTACAAAGAATCGCCGGAAAGTGCGCTTTTCTTTGGCAACATCTATATCGTAGATGAAAACGACGACATAACCAATACCATGCGAATGACTCCCTATTCGTATGTGGAGCATCTTTATTTGGGCATGCAGATGCACAATCAGGCGATGTTCTGGAAACCATCCATTTTCAAGGATTATGGCTACTTCGACGAAAACTATAATTATTCCTTCGACTACGAATTTATGTGCCGGTATACCGAGGATGGTAAAAGTAAGCCGCGCTATGTAGAAGGCTTCTGGGGTGCTTTCAGGATACATTCCACGTCCAAAACCACGCTGATCACACCCGCTTACAGCAATGAAAGAACCCGAATAAGTGAACACTACCGTAAAAAAGGAAATATTGACGAGTCTCCCAAATGGATCCGTGTAAAGTCATACCTCCGGAAGGCCATTTATTTTCTA
Organism: Dyadobacter sp. 32; assembly: GCF_902506755.1. Taxonomy (GTDB): domain Bacteria; phylum Bacteroidota; class Bacteroidia; order Cytophagales; family Spirosomataceae; genus Dyadobacter. Next base: position 2,555,471 of record NZ_LR735258.1, read on the forward strand.
AGCACCGGGCATATCTCCTATATGCTCGCTAGGCTGAATGGCCCTGTTGTATAGATTTTCTTATTTCAATCCTAATAAAAATAACTCGATACGATGATGAAAAATTTATTCTTAAGCTTGTTTGGCATCCTGATCAGCATCGCCTCGTATGCTCAGGATTGCGTTGGTGTCGGGGTAAAAGCTGGCAGCGGATTTGAGATGAATAATTACGATGGCAAAGGAAAGTCGACGGGAAAGCTTGTTTACAAAATTGTAAATGTGAGCGCTCAGGATGGCAAAACAGCCGTGACCATTGAATTCGAATCTTTCAGCGCAAAGGGGAAGTCTGAAATGAAAAACACGTATAAAATGATTTGTGACGGCAACAGCATCCTGCTCGACGCGAGTTCATTGGTCAGCACGGAACAGATGAAATCTTTTGAGAATATGGATATGAAGTTTACGTACGACAATATTGAGTACCCTGCCAAACTATCTGTTGGTCAAAAATTAAAGGACGCCTCTGTAAAAGGTGAAGGCAAGTCGGGTCCACTGGCCATCACATTTAAAATGCTGATTCATAACCGTAATGTTGCAGCGCAGGAAAAGATTACTACCCCTGCCGGTACCTTTGACGCATCCAAAATCACTTCTGACATGACCATGGAAACACTCATGGGTATGAATATGAAATTCGAGATGAATACGGTTTCTTATCGTGCTCCTGGGGTGCTCTGGGATGTAAAGTCTGAGTCCTACCGCAAAGGCAAACTCATGGGGTACAGTGAACTCACTAAGATATACTGAGTCCAAACCATTATTTTTCCGTCACAACGGCTTTCGGCATACCAACGGAAGCCTTTGTTTTATATCACTTACCAAGGAATTCATTAATTGCTGAAAGCCAACCGCCCACAGCCGATAGTCACCAAAATGAAACGCATCGCCATCTTCGCATCAGGTTCAGGCTCAAATGCTGAAAAAATAGCAGAATATTTTTCAGAACGACCGGACGTAGAAATAAGCCTGATTTTAACCAATAATCCGCAAGCCGGCGTGATACAACGTGCCCGCAGACTTCACATCCCTGTTGTAATTTTCGACAGAACTACATTTTACGAAACCGAACGAATCTCCAAACTGCTTCAAAACGAAAGCATCGACCTCATTGTGCTGGCCGGATTTATGATGCTGATACCCGATTTCCTGGTAAAATCTTTTGCAAATCGCATGGTGAATATCCATCCCGCACTGCTTCCCAAATATGGCGGAAAAGGCATGTATGGACAATTCGTACACGAGGCAGTGGTGGCCGCGAAGGAGAAAGAATCAGGAATCACCATCCATTATGTCAACGAACGCTACGACGAAGGAAACATCATTTTTCAGGCAAGCTGCGAGGTACTGGAAAGCGATCAGGCCGATGATGTAGCTACCAAAATACACGCGCTTGAACATTTTCATTTCCCTCGTGTAATCGATCAGGTGTTGGCCAAAAGCCATCTGTGACAGCCGTAATAACCCAAAACTGCTATGCTCTACTTTGCACTATCCGTACTCTTCACCGTGATGCTGTATTTGATTATGCGCTCCTATCCGCAGTATCGGGTTAATTCATTTCATGCCATCGTTTTTAATTACTACGCCTGTGTATTGACAGGCCTTGTACTAACGCCAGACATTGGTGTATTTAAGCAGCTCAACTGGACCTCAGAGGGAACCCTTCTTACCTTATCACTGGGCACTTTGTTTGTCATTGTTTTTGTACTCATCGGACTTACGGCACAGAAAGTCAGCGTAACGGCGGCGTCACTGGCCGGCAATATGTCGCTGGTAATTCCTGTGCTTTTTGGATTATTTGTTCTTAAAAACAATAATAAAGAATTCACCCTGCTCAACTATGCGGGACTGCTGACAGCACTTTTTGCACTGGCCTTCGGAGCTATTCAAAACACGTCCAAAGAGAAAACCGGTGACCTCATTCCCTCTGCCACCACACTGTTCTGGCTCTTTCCATTACTGTCATTTATTGGAAGCGGAACCAACAATACACTCATCAATTTTCTTTCGTCCAAATATTACGGCCCGGGACAAACAACCATTTTCATGATCATTGCATGCATTGGCGCAGTGCTTGTAGGGACTACCATACTGGTGTATAAATTATTGATAGGAAAAGAAAAACTGGCTGTGCGGAGTGTGATTGGCGGATTTATACTCGGTGTACCCAATTTCCTATCTTTGTACTTTTTGCTTTTGGCCTTGTCTTCATTTGGTAACAGCGCCGCATTTGTATTCCCCATCTACAACATTCTCACGATGCTAGTATCCGCTCTTGCGGCATGGCTGATTTATCGGGAAAGTCTCAGCAACCTGAACAGGTTCGGACTCGTGCTGGCTGTAGTTGCCATTGTTCTAATCTCTTACCAGGAGTTGGGCTTATAATCTTTCCGATCCATAAAGCGTCATTGCTATCCTTGAACTGTGTCATTGTCGCCGTTGGATATCCTTACTATGCTGAATCAGGCCACCTTTTCAACTACCCTCTTATGTGAAGAAGCAAAAAAAAGCCAATAGCCAGCGGCGAACAGCTCTCAGCGGTCCGCCGCGCGGCAGTTCCATTAAATTCGTGGTAGAAGCCATAATAGTTTAGTAATTTTGGTTCCTAAAATACCATACATGCTAAACGCCGCGTGCCAATAGCTAACCTATCATGACAAAAACAGACTCAGTGCTCCGCATCGGTCAATCCAATACCGGTCTCAACAAAAGGCAAAAAGAATTCAACCTGCTTACTGAAAAAATCCAGCAGCTGGACCAGTTAATTCCGGAACTTAACATGGTCTATGACCAGATACTGGAACGCATTCCCAAGGATCTGAATCCATTGGTATTAGAATATCAGACTTACCGGGTGGAAATGGTGCACATCATGGACCGGACTTATTCCGCAGACCTGTTCCGAAAAATATATCAAACCAAACTGGCCTATCTGATTACCGAAACCTCATTCGATCTCATCCTCAACCACGGATTTGAAGCGCTGCGTCCCATTTACGACAGATACAGCGATACCGATTTCGACACGGCACTCGCCGAGTACAATGACCGCATTTCCAAACAACAGGTACCCGCTGCGCTGATCGGGCAAAATGCCGAATCTTTGATTGAGTTTCATGACCTGGATGAAGTAGAGCAACACCAGATCAAAGAGGAGCAGCGTTTTGAAAAACTTAAAGAGCAGGGAAAATTAAACCTGGATAGACAAAAAACAACCCGATCGGTTCGTACCGTTTACATGGATCTGGTAAAAGCCTTTCATCCTGACAGAGAAACAGACGAGACCGAAAAACTGCGTAAAACAGAAATTATGCAGCAAGTGACGAATGCCTATCAGCAGAACAATCTGATGGAATTACTGAAATTACAGATTGAGTTTGAGCGCATTGATCAGAACCATCTTGAAAACCTCGGAAAAACGCAGCTAACCTATTACAACAAAGTGCTCCAGCAACAAGTAGAGGATCTTGAAACGGAGAAATCGAAGATACAACATCGCATTTCGGCGGTTACAGGACTGCTTCCCAAACACATCAATTCCCTCACCACCGCCGTTGTGAAATTTAATACCAATATCAACGAAGTGAAGGCTGAGATCAAGGATATCAGGAATACGCTGAAGATCTGGCAGGTTCCTTCCCGCCTCAAGGCTTTTTTGAAAACCTACCAAATCCCCAACGAACCCGATGCAGAGGATGATGAATGGGAGGATTAAAGTCCAGGAAAAGTTGTAGACTTGTTACCCCCATTGTATGGTATGTGACTGGTGTTTACCAATTGCAGTAATCTAATTTTTATTCACAGTCAGCTTGTTACCCTAAAACAAGCCCACACGGCCTCTCCTGGCACAAAATTTGCTTGTATGTCATAAATTCATTAATTATTTATGTATATGAAAAATTGCATTATTCTTTTAGCAGTCGTTCTTATTAGCTTTACTGCATCGGCCCAGGAGAACGTTTCCATAGGACCTATGGCAGGAGTTTCCATTGCAAACTTCCGCGGGGATGTATCGAATACCAACTGGAAACCAGGGCTGACCGTCGGAGGATTCTATAACTACAGCTCAAAAACCGGATTTGGTTTCAGTGGCCAGCTTTTGTTTACACAGCTGGGTGCTCAAACCGACAACAAAACCAATGAGATTAATTTAAATTACATTCAACTGCCCCTTTTTGCCACTTTCTTTTTCGGAAAATTCGGCGACAGGGTACGTCCGAAAATTTTCCTGGGACCCAATTTGAATTTTCTTATCTCTGAAAAGGACAAAGCAGGAAATGACATTGGTGGCACTGCGGATAACCGGGTATACAACCCGTTTGACCTGGGTGTAACTTTTGGAGCCGGAATTAATTACCGATTAGTAGAGAAAATTTGGCTGAACTTTGATGCCCGTTATGGAGCAGGCCTCCTAGATGTCACCAAAAACAGTGCTACTAATGTTAAGAACCACAATTGGGGGATCAATCTGGGATTGAGTTTTCCACTTGGCACCTATGACAAAAACTCCGGAAGACTAAGAACCAGATAATTAGCTCTACTCCGAAGCAAAAAAAGCACTCTTAACGGGAGTGCTTTTTGTATTTAGTTCAGACCCATAAAAGTTTGATCGGATCTCTTCTTAGTCCTATCGTTTTGGTTAATATGATGTTGTACCAGTATTTTTTGGATTAACAAAAGGAGATATAGCTTATGATGTTGGCCCCTTAGCCATCTGATTGCAGGGATCTAATCGGGTGTATCGGCAGATAATTTGGTATCCTCCTTTTCCCCAGCATCTTCCTCAGGTGAGGTCTTTTTAGCATTTTCAGCCGGATCATTCGGAAGAGATCCGGTTTCTTCCGACCCTGCTTTTGCATAGGTCCCCTCCGGGTCCTTGTCATAAACCTCATTTACATTGTCTATACTCCGTCTCTCCTTTTCATGATGCTTTTTCATGATTTATCTGATTTGTGTGAATTGATTAATGACCAATAAAAAATCTTATGCCAAAGACCAGGCTGAGAGACGTTTCCCTTACTTTCAGACTTGCCCATAGTTGATCCGATGATGCGTTCATTTCGGCTTTCAAATCTGAGACACCCTCTTTTTGCTTGATTAAGTTCCGTTCGAAGTCGGAGCCAGAGCAACCAACTCAGTAATTGGCAGAACTATATTTGGCTGATTTTCATTTTGATACAGCCTCATCAAAATAACCTATTTTCTTGGTTGTTTCGTCATTTTCACAGCTTTCCCCTTCGAGTCGTAATACATATCCTGACCATTAATTTGCGCAGAATAGTACGTATTATTGCCCACTTTGATTTCAGATGGGCTGCTGGCAGTTTTACCCTTAAATGAATTCTGAACCTCCATCGGAAAATCGGTCATTTCCATGGCACTACGCGTTTCGCGTACCTGTCCGTTTCTGTCATAAGTCACGGACATCTGCTTTCCGTCACGTTGAAAGGAGCTTCGGTATACATCATTATTTCCTTCCCATTTTGCGCCTGTCACTCCGTTGTACTCCGTATCAAAGGATGACCTGATTCCCTGTGGGAGCGTTGTGGCATCCATAGAATTATAGGCACCCTGGCTTGAATAAGGGAAATTATTGCTTGCGTTATTTTGATTTTGACCAGTTGACCCCGTATTATTTGTCGATGGAGGGCTCGTTGTCTGTGGAGACGTTGTCTGAGATCCTGAGGTTCGAGGCCTTGTCGTTTGTGGAATTCTTGATTGAGGACTCGTCGTCTGCGAAGGAGTTGTCGGTGCAGGTGTCGTCTGTGCCGTGGCTCCTATGGCTACAGCCAATAAAAAAGCCACCGTTGTCATTGATTTTTTCATGATTTTTAATTTGAGTTGAATAATATTTTAAAAGTGATTGGTGTGCGTTATATAAAACCGTTCCACAGGTTTGAATCTAAGGCCATTGACGCAGGGCTCATTCACAAAAATGGAGATCCGGCACCAGTTTCTTTTTAAACACCTGGCTTGGAGAACGCGCCACCAAAGGGTATACATCTGATAATATTTATTGAAATGCAGACCTGTTACACACGACTGTACAATTTTGTCCAAAGTGTCAGCTGTTTTTCGGCTTCGATGTTGAGCTGGCCGGGTAGCAAGCGCCACGTCCAGTTGTCCCGGCCCGATCCCGGACTGTTCATTTTACAGGACTCATCCAGATTGAGTAAATCCTGAATGGGGATCACAGCCATTTTAGCCACTGAGGAATACGCCAGCCGGGCCATTACATCATGTACATGGTCTTCATCCACAGCACGCCCGACGTATGCTTCGAGTTTTTCACGGGATTCTTCGTCCGCCTCTTTTGTAAACCAGCCTTTGATCGTATTATTGTCGTGCGTGCCGGTGTACACGACAAAGTTGCTCGTATAATTGTGGGGAATAAACTCGGACTCCGCCATGGTCTCACCAAATGCAAACTGTAACACTTTCATTCCCGGAAGGTTAAATTCGTCCCTCAATTTGTAAACAGCAGGACTTATCTCGCCCAGGTCTTCCGCCACAAACGGGAGTCCGCCCAAAGCTTTCTCTGCAACGTTGAGAAATGACGAACCAGGTCCTATTTTCCATTCTCCATTTACTGCCGTTTTTTCATCGCCAGCTACAACCCAATAATCTGCAAAAGCACGAAAATGATCGAGGCGGGTAAGATCGTAGAGTTCAATATTTTTCCGAAGCCGGTTAATCCACCATGCATACTCCTGTTCTTTGTGCGCATCCCAGTTAAAGACGGGCATACCCCAGAGCTGTCCGTCTTCGGAAAAGGCATCGGGCGGGACGCCGGCCACGCCGGTAATCTTCCCGTTCTCATCCAGTAAAAACAGATCCCGGTGCGACCACACATCGGAAGAATTGTAGCTCACGTAAAATGGCAGATCGCCAAAAAATTTGATATCCCTTTCGTTACAATAGGTACGAAGCGACTTCCATTGTTTATCAAAAACGAATTGCACCCATTTAAAAAACCGGATTCTTTCGGACGCATTTTCAGCTATTGCCTTTAAGGCCTCAGCATCACGAAATTTTAGTGAATCTCCCCATTCTGTCCAGGGTTTTTCACCGTTTTTTTCCCTGATTACCATGTACAATGCGAAATCATCCAGCCATTCTGCATTCTGTTCAGAAAAGCTGCCAAACTCTTTCTCAGGAAAGAACGTCGGGTTATTTTTAAACGTGTCGAATGCCTTTTCAAGCAGTGCATTTTTGTTTTTCACTGCCTTTTCAAAATCGACTTTCCCATCCTGTGGAAGATGATATTCAGCAAGATCCGAGTTTTCGAGCAATCCATCCTGCACTAAAAGCTCCGGGCTGATCAGTGAAGGATTACCTGCTCGGCTCGACAGCGCGCTGTAAGGAGAATTTCCCTGTGCCGCTTCTGTTGGATTCAGTGGAAGCATCTGCCAGATGCGCTGATGGCTGCGATACAGAAAGTCCGCAAAAGCAAACGCTTCGGGGCCCATATCACCTATTCCAAAGAGTGAGGACAGAGACGAAATGTGCATTAAAACACCAGCACTGCGCTCATTTTCAGGTCGTTTTCCCTTTAGTATAACATAGGGCAGCTTGCTTAGGATGCCCGATAACGAGATTTGGCCTTCATGTACCTCTTTGATTCCTGTCAGCATATTTTGCCATTGCGGCAGCAGTCTTGTTGGCAGCTCTATATTTGTATCCTGCCAATCGAACCACGGCAAATCATCCTGCTTGGCGACTGCAGCCAGATGTAACGGAACAGCCACTACCAATACCTCCGTTTTGTGTATGCGTGCAAAGGCAAAAACGTTATGCTTGAAGCTACCTTTTACCTGCAAGGGAATATAATCCCCATCTGAAAAAAGGTCCGGATTTTGTTTTCGCAGTGTATACAATTGCTGTGTAAGCCAAAGTTTTATCTGTGCGTTGTTGCGGTTATTCCACAGCTTTTCAGGCAGTGCTTCCCGGTCATTTTTTTCAAATTCCTGCAGCCAGTTTTGTCTTTTTATATAATCCACTTCCCTTCTGTTATCAGGATCCACAAGGCTTAGATCCCATAACTCACACCCCTGATACACATCCGGTATACCCGGACAGGTAAACTTTAAAATGAGTTGTGAAAGAGAATTGATGATACCAAAGTCCGAAATTTCCTTTTGGAAAGACCCGAAATCCTTCCAAAAATCACCGTGCTTGCTCAGTAGTCTGCGTGCAAATTGTATACTTCCTGTTTCGTATACTTCATTTGGTTCGGCCCAGGAGGTCTTCCTTTTGGCCTCCCGCAATGCCTTTTTCAAATATTCTTCCAACCTTTCAGCGAAATGATCCTCATCCTGTCCGGGCATGGGATAAGCGCCCGTCAGTGTTTGGTAAATGAAGTATTCATCATTTACGTCAGGTGCTGAGAATTCCTCCCGGAGCGATGCATTAATTTCCTGCCAGTGTTTTACACTGGCAATCCATTTCTCAGGAAGATCGGTAAGCACGTTCAGCCGGGCACGTACGTCCTCTCCCCTTTTTGTGTCATGTGTTGAAGTTGTATTCAGCGAAAGTGGCCAGTGTTTTTGGCGCTTTATCATCTTCTGATGGAACTGTTTTGTAGTTAATCCAAAACTTTCAACCGAGTCACCCACATCATTATGCCCGATAAAACGCTCGTAGGTATACATGAGCGTATCTTCTCCCCCCTTTGCCATCAATGGACCTGTAAACTGCATCGTCCTTTGATAAAATTCCAGTGCTCTACTGTTGTAATCTTCATCTCCCTCGGAAGGTTTTACCAACAGTGCATTCTCCAGCAGCGCAACGGCATTCTGCAGCTCGGCGTGAGCGTTTTTTACATCATTGAATATCTTTTGCACCAGGCCCCTTTCCGAATCGTCAAGTGGCATGAGGTTGCCATAATAACGGTATACCGGAAAGTGAATCAGAAATTCTCCTATCGCCTTCCTCACCTGATCCTTACCGATCTGTTCCAGATCCTGCTCAGTTACCAAATTCAGATCCACCAGGAGTCTATACAGGTTTTCCAGTTCACCCCCCATGTGTTCAAACAGAATATGGGCTTTCTTTTTCAGCAGATGCTTTTGGATCGGATCACTTTCACCCATCAATTGCTGGTAAAAACTGGTGAATATTTTCTCCGCCTTATTACTGGTGAATAAATTATTCACCGCGGCCAGAAATTCATAACCTGTCGTGCCCTGAATCGGCCACTGCCCAGGGAGCGCTTCATCCTCGCCCAGGATTTTCTCAACCACCAAATAAATTTCTTCTCCGGCCAGTTGTCGGAGGTCGGAAAGATAACCGGAAGGATCATAAAGTCCGTCGATATGATCTATTCGCAAACCCTGAAAAACGTCATCGTCAACCAGTTCTTTTATTAATGCATGATATTTAGTGAATACATTTTCATCCTGAATGTTCAGACAAATCAGGCCATTTACAGTAAAAAACCGGCGGAAATTGATCTGTTGGTCGGTATCCTGCCCATTGCACAACACATACGTTTGCTGCTCAATAACCTGTTTCACTCTTTCCCGATCGCTGTTTGCTTCGCTCAGTATTTGCCCGACCAGGCTTTTTTCCTGCTCGTTTTTCATCAGTGAAGCAAGCTGTAACAGGAGCTCGTTCCATCTTTCAGAAAAAACGGCCGGCTCCTCTACCTCATTGATCTCTTTACATTGCAAGCCTATCTGTGCAAGCGCCTGGTTTTGCTTTATAATATCCGACTCAAAAAGGGTAGAATAGGACCTGGGATTGAGGGGAAAATTGGCTCCCTCGTAAACCAGCATCAGTCGGTTGAATTCATAGGAAATAATCACCTTACCGCTTTCAACTTCCTCATCCAGATCCGATCCAAGAAAGGGAACCATCAGCTTGCCATGAAACAGACGGCTGTTCCAGGCAATGTCGAAAAATCCGGCGTAGGCCGATTGCGTACCTTTTTCCAGGACATCCATCAGCCATGGATTTTCGGAGTGAAAAGCCATGTGGTTGGGCACAATGTCCTGCAACCAGCCCATGTGGCTTTCTTTCAGCGTCTTACTAATGGATTTCAAGTGATCAACGCTACCTATTTCGGGATCAATTTCATTGGGATTTACTCCGTCGTAGCCGTGTGTACTGCCAGGTGTGGATTTAAAAACCGGTGACGCATAGAGGGTACTTACCCCCAACTGCCGCCAATACGGGATCAGTATTTCAAGATTTTTGAAAGTAAACTCTTTGTGTAATTGTAAACGGTAGGTGGCGATGGGATTATTCATGCTTATTTGAGTAAAGTGTAATTGATTCGGGTGGAAGGGCCAATGCTAATTCACCTGGAACCAGGGCAGGAATATCCTGCAAACCGTTCCATCGTAAGTCGGAAGAGCCGAGCAATTTGCACCAGTGCGAGGCATATACCGGCACATCTACTGACTGTTCCTCTTTGGAAAAATTCATCAGACAAATGACGTCCTGTAATTTATGCTGGCGCCGAAGTACAATTACCCGGGCTTCTGTGTTATGCTCCACTGAAACTTCTCTGCGATTCAAAACGCATAATGGCTGCTGCATCTTACGAATGGCAATCAGCTCTTTGTAAAATTGAAGTAGCGTCTTATGAGGCTCCTGATCGATCAATCCCCACTGAAGTTTGGAACGCTCAAAAGTGTCCTCTGCCAGCGGATCGGGCGCCTCTCCGTCCATGTAAAACGCTTCGAATTCCTTTTTGCGACCTTTCCTGACAGCCTCGGCAAGTTCGGGATCGATGTGGCTGACGAAATACTGGAACGGATTTTTCTCTCCGTATTCTTCCCCCATAAATAGCATGGGTAAATAAGGGCTGACCAACACGGCACCTGCCAGTAACTTTAGCATTTCAAAACTCACCAGCTGACTCGTGCGCTCGCCAAGCATCCGGTTCCCCACATGGTCGTGGTTCTGAGAAAAAACAACAAACTGTTCGCCCGGATTTTCCGTCTTCATTCCAAAATATTTTTTGCGGTGTTCTGAAAACGCACCATCATATACGTAGGCATCCTGATACGACTTCGCCAGTGATTCTACGGCATTGAAGTCGGAATAATAGCCGGTCTTTTCCTGTCCGGAAGTTACCCGCAAAGCATGATGAAACTCATCGATCCATTGCGCATCCATACCATAGCCTGCCTTGTTTACGGGATTGATAAACCGGGTATCATTGAGATCCAATTCCACGATCAGATAATGCTTGCGGCCCGTTTGTTGAATCAACAGATCAACCTCCTGCCTTATTTCTCCCAAAATATGGGTAGGACTAAAATCCTTAATGGCATGCACCGCATCCATACGAAGTGCATCGATGTGAAAATCGCGGAACCACATCAATGCATTTTCCACAAAAAAGCGTCGCACACCGTCACACCAGGCATCATCGAAATTGATCGCATTTCCCCAGGGTGTATGGTATTTTTCGGTAAAATAAGGACCAAACTCTTGCAGATGATTACCTTCCGGACCAACATGATTAAACACCACATCCAGAACCACCGCCAGCCCTTTGGCGTGAGAGGCATTTACAAAACTTTGTAAACCCTGGGCGCCTCCGTAGGAATGCTGGACACAGAACGGAAATACACCGTCGTATCCCCAGTTCCGACCTCCGGGAAACTGCGCCACCGGCATGATCTCAACGGCTGTAATACCAAGATCAACCAAATAGTCCAGCTTTTTTTCCGCAGCAGCAAAAGTGCCTTCGGGCGTAAAAGTGCCTATATGCATTTCATAAATGATGTAATTTTTCAGTGGAAAATGCCGCCAATTTTCGTCCGTCCATCGGAACCTATTGATATCCAGAGCCTGCGAAGCACCGTGCACATCATCAGGCTGAGAAAGCGACGCGGGATCGGGCAGTTGCTTTTTCCCGTCCAGTTCAAAATAGTACAGATCGCCCGGTTGCAACGCCCTGGTTTCCACACTCCAGTAACCCGATTCTCCACGGGTCAGTGAAACGGTTTTGTCCTGGCCCGAAAGAAGCAACTCGACTTGTTTTGCATCGGGTGCCCACAGCAGCACGTGGGCCCTCCCGGATTCATCGAAGCTGACCCCAATTGTTCGTTTGCTTGTATTTATAGTGCTCATAGATTTGCGTTGCATAGGCTTTAACGGCATTGGCGTTAAATATTATGCCAGCCTATGGGGCTTCTACTTCCTGGGCTACACCAAGCAGTTCGTTAAACAGGAGGTTATTGGGGATTATCGTAAAAAAGACCCACTGGTTTTTCAATAAACTCCATCTGATTGAGGTCGTTGACAAACCCTTTGAAGCTAAACTTTTCATTTCACTTCCAGGTTTTCCTGCTGCATCATCAGCGTCTGTGTTGGATAGGCAAATTCAATACCCCTTTCTTCAAATGCCTTCAAAATATCCAAATAAATGGCTTGCTGTTTATCCATATAAAAGGTATAATCGGAATCCAGAATGTAATATACGATCTCAAAATTTAAACTAAAATCCCCGTACCCCGAAAAATGAGCCCGGTCGAAGGTAACATATGGCTTGGACTCGATGATCCCTTTGAGTATTCCGGGTATTTCCGAAATTTGCTGATGGGACGTCTGATAAGTAACACCGAGGTTAAAAAGGATTCTTCTTTTCTGGAGACGCTTGTAATTATGCAATCTGGAATTGGTCAGATCCGTATTTGAACATATCAGCTGCTCCCCTCCCAAAGTCCGGATGCGTGTGGTTTTTATACCAATATGCTCCACCACCCCGGATTTATCATCAATGACGATAAAATCACCTATTTCGAAGGGGCGGTCAAAAAATATCACAAAGTAGCTGAACAAATCCCCTAGTATCGTTTGCGCAGCCAGCGCAATAGCGATACCGCCGATGCCCAGCCCTGCAATCAGAGACGTTACATTATAACCCAGATTGTCGATCATAAAAATGATCCCGAAAATCCAGATCACAATGTTGACAATCAGGATCAGCCCGCTCGCCTGCTTTTCCTTTGCTTCGCTGTTTTCCTGAGATTGGATAAAGGAAAAAACAAATTTGCGGAAAGCCGAACTCAGAATACGGAGAGCAAAGAACGTAAGTGCAACCAAAAACACGATTCGGGCTATTCTATCGACCTTCTGAGAAAGCTCCAGCGTGGAAATTGCCATATAAACACTTCCGATATAAAACATCGGAACGACTGACTTTTCGATCAGCTCTACCAGATAATTATCCCAGGTGGTAGTCGTGTTCAATGACCAGGTCTTGGCCCTGCTAATCACAATTGATTTAAATAAACGAATCAAGACGAATAATCCGACGATCATCACAAGGGCAATGAGCCATGAGATCAAAGTGTTACCCAGAAAAAATGTATTTTGAATGTTGTCCATAAAGATTTGACGTTGGTGGAAACAAATGAATGGGCCATGAGCAGAAACCAGGCCCCCGTGATTAAGTAAAACAATATCCGGATGTGAAATAATCAGTGCTGTCGCTGAACCTCGTAAAGAGGCGAAATCACCGGAATGAAATAATAGTATTGTCTTATGCAGGTATTAAAAAAGACAGCTTTGCAAATGGTCTGACACTCATTTTCAGGGCGCAATATAGGAAATAAGGTGGTAAAAGACAAACCTTACCGCTTGTCATCGCCAGCAACAAAGCCTGATGGATCGTTAAAAGGAAAGGTTTTGCGTTCCGGAATTTTAAAGAATCGGTTTTGGAAACAGCCCCTTTCCGACTCATTAAAAAAAGAACATCGCGGATTGCTTTTCCCAGACTTGAGCGCTCCTGTAACCATACATTCCGGCGCCTTTTAAATGAGGAGAAAATAGGCCAGAATACCGATAATAAACGTGGGCAACAGCCTACCCGAACCCGTAGAGAAAATTTGATTCATGATTAAAAGCTATTAATAAGGTTTGGAGATTTGGCAAATGATCTGCATACAAATGAATGCCTGGGTGTGTTCGCTAAATTCTTAGTATTATGTCCGAAGAATTCTATATTCAGATGACTCAATGTAGAACAAGAATGACAAGAGAATTTGGCATGCTTGCTTTTTTATAGTTACCTTCGCACTACTTAATATTTGATCCCTCAAATAATTATCTTTCTATATGAACTCTGCAATATACTTGACAAATTTACCCTCGCTGTCATGCCTCATTTCACAAAAATCCGCAGTTAACTTCTGTCGTTCCCGACAACGTATCTTACTCAACTGTAACGCGTAGGTTCACCCTACATCTTCAAGGACATATGATTCCATTCAATCCAATCACCAGATCGGATTAGAAAATCTGTGTGTCGATTCTCAGGCCATTCTATTCCCAGACCAGGATTCGGAACTCTCTGAAGAGGGAGTGCGCGCTTTGTCCAAAATGATCATTCATCCTTAATCTTATAAATCAAACCAATCAACCTATGAATAACTATTACAAAACCCGAAGTTATTGCTACAAACAAATGAGACCCCCAGCATTCATTGCACGAATTAACCATCTGAAACGATTGCCACAAAAGCTGGTTTTCAATTTTATTTTGGTTGTTAGCTTACTAATTCCTGTTTCTGAGCTCTTTGCTCAAGGTAGTATTGCTTGTGATGGGAGCCTGTACTTTACCCGCCAGTTATCATCCAGCACACGAATAAGCTCTGTAAATGTTAATGCAACTGGCACGGTCTCAGTCGCCGATAAAGTGACATTAAATCCCAATATTTTAACAAATGCCACCGTCTATTACAATGGATATGTATTCACTCAGGACTGGGGCTCTTCTACTTTCACATTGATCAGGGTCGCTAATTATAATGGAACCAACAATTACACATCTAAAACAGTAACGGGAATTCCCACTGGTGTCGACTACAACAATGCCGGTGTTGATAAAAACGGGATCATGTATATCCTTTCGACAGATTCCAATCCGATTATTTATAAAATTGATCTCAAAAATTGGAACACTGACGGCTCCGGGACATTAAGCGCAACCACGGCTACATGCACAATGACTGCAGGTTCCAGGCTTTGGGGCGACATTGCCTTCGACCCGCTTACCAACAGGGCCTATGCCTGGTATCACCCAACTTCTGCCCCATCATCAGGGCAGGCGGTAAGAGGACTCTACGAAATCCAGAATATCACTTCTGCCAATCCCAGCATAGTAAAAGTGGGAAGCGCGGCCGATTATACAATGGGTACGCTTTTTTTTAACGAGCGAGGGCAATTGTTTAGTTATGGAATCTTAACGGGCACCGGGGGGGAATCAGGTTAACTTTTTTTATATCGACAAGTCGAACAGCGCAGTTACCCAAATTGGAACATCTGAATCATCTCCTCAATCGGATGGATGCGAATGTGCCTACCGCCTGAGTCTCACACTGACAACAGGAAATGCCGGCCAGGTAGATATCCCCAATTGCTCTAAGCCTTCCGATTTTAATATTCAGTTCGCCGCCAGTAACACAGCCTCAGGTTCATTCACTGGCGTCACCTTTGCATTCCCCCTGGATCCCCGTTTTTCACTTTCAGATAGCAGAGAGGACATAGAAACATACCTAAAGGGCATTTTCGGATCCGAGGTGGCGGTCACCCTGTCAAGCAGTGGAGGTGGAACCAATAATGTACTGAACGCTACGGGATTGTCGGTGCCAGGCACGTCTACCAACAGCGGAAACCCTGTTAATCTGCCCTTTTCATTAAAAGTGGGTGTTGCCTCAGGTGGAAACGATTTTACGGATGGAGAAAAAGTAGATTTCCAGGCCAGCTTTGGTGGCCTGTCCGCATTTTATGGCAGCACAGAGCAATCCAGTGACCCTAATAGTTTGTTTGGAAAAATTGCCAGCACCATCACGTTCAGTAAAACCAATAGTCTCTGTAATACTCTTTCGGGGAATGTGTTGCACGACGTGAATGGCCTGACCGATGATCTCGTGAACGGATCTAACATCAATACTAATTTAGATTTGAAAGCACTACTGGTAGATGCATCAGGAAAAATTTTAGCCTTTACCACCATCAATACCGCAACAGGTGCGTATTCATTTCCGGTTGGGCCTGGAACTTACTCAGTGATCCTGACCAATGCCAGTGCAAGCGCAAGTGATGTTGGAGGGCAGGCATCCGGCATTCTTGTTCAGGCTCCTGCCAACTGGGTATTTACCGGGGAGAAATTGGGGACCACCACCGGTAGTGACGGCACTGCAAACGGTATACTCATAGATATAGTGATCACCGATACAGATGTAGAAAACGCGAATTTTGGAATCCAGCAACCACCTCTCGCTACCACTTTAAGTTATTTTCTGAACAGCAAGCCACGATCTGGTTCATCCATTCCACTTGATGGCACGGTAGCCGCATCCTCAGGCTCAGGAGCCCTTGTTTCCCCGCCAGCCGGTTCCGATCCCGACGCAAGCGGAGAAGCAGTGGAAGGATTTATTATCACATCTCTTCCCGTTTCATCCGGTGGAGCAGCTGCGGGAGGAAGTCCAAAATTATACTATGATAAAGTAGAGGTAAGTACTTCCGATGTAACAAGTGGCAGGGTGTTTGAAGACCCCACGCTCTTCTCTATTGAATTAAATGGAACAGGTTACCAAGGCGCATCGTTTAATTTCAAAACAAAAGACGCAGCAGGATCTGTATCTTCAGACGCGACATACACTTTATCCTGGATCTCCCCGCTACCCGTTACACTGATTAGCTTTAATGCACGTTTGGAAGACAATAAAGCGATCCGCTTGTCGTGGAAGACAGTGAGTGAGGTTAATGCGTCTCACTTTAGTATTGAGCGAAGCGTTGATACCAAACAATGGATGCAGATTAAAGAGGTTGCGGCCATAGGAAATGTGAAAACATCTACGGAATACATGGCATACGACAATCACCCTGTGTGGGGAACAAACTATTATCGGTTGAAAATGATTGACAGGGACGGAAGCTTTGCTTACTCCCGTATTGTCAGTTTACAGGATAATGGAAGTGATCCTGCTATCTATCCAAATCCCGGTACAGGCCGATTGTTTGTCAGGGATGTTGATTTTAGCTCCGTTATATCCGTCTCCGTGATGAATACCGTAGGCCAGGTCGTTTTTCAATCGAAAAAACTGACAGAACAAGGGATGGATCTATCGGGCCTTGTTAATGGGGTTTATTCCGTTCGGATCAGACAAACCAATGGTACTGTATCAGTTAAAAAACTGGTAATAAGCCGTTAAGCCGCCCAACTAAGAAGTTACTGGGGATGCCTTCATTCGTATGAAGCATCCCCTTTTTCATGCATTTATTATTCATTTTTATTCTGGGGAAATTAGGTTGTAGCTTAGCACCAAATGTGTGTCAATTCAGTGTAAAAGATCACTTTTCTGATTTTACTCAAAATAAATTCACCTACGGAGGAAAGGCTAACCATACTTGAAAACCATCATAATTCCCAATAATGCAATTAAGCTATCAAGGAAATGCGAAAACAGTTTTTTTGGTTCGGAGGGAAGTGTTTCAGCAAATGACAGATGGGAATATTTTGATAAATAGGCAAAAATGCCACTCCGGAAGTCCGAAACGGCATTTGGTGGAGATGCGGGGAGTCGAACGGCACGGGCCGCCCCGCCCGGTCCAGATCAGGGAAAACCTTGCACCTTCTACATGCAAAAATGCCGCTCCGGAAGTCCGAAACGGCATTTGGTGGAGATGGAGGGAGTCGAACCCTCGTCCAGATCAGGGAAACCCTGCGCCTTCTACATGCTTATCCGAGATTAGATTTTCGAGCCTGACAAGGTTCACGGCGGACCCGCGTCATGGCCTTAGATACTGGTGTCTCGTTGGATTTCCGTACCACTATTCCAACCAGCGCTGATTTGCGACACCCCGGAGCCCAACCATCAGCACGTAGGTTGGAGGGATGATGGCATTTGGTTAATCCTCCGGATTAAGCAGCCATGGCGTAGTTAGATTCGCCAGTTATTGTTTGAGAATATTATTTACGGGAGGTACTCTCAACTCCCGACATGCTTACACACAGACTTCCAACCCGCTGTCAATTCCAGTCACCCCCATTTTTAGCTTTTAGCTTTTAGCTTTTAGCTTTTAGCTTTTAGCTTTTAGCTTTTAGCGAAAGTAAACTTCATAAGGTTAAAGTTCCATTGCGATAGTGTTTACAAATTTACCGCTATTAAAGTTCAGGTTATTTGCGGAAATTTTACCCAAATCCCACAAAGGGTTGACACAGAGTGCGCATAGGAATAGGAACGGGTTGCGTGAACCTTTACTTCAAAATTCCCACCGATAACTCAACACTGGAATCATACCCAGTTGATTTTGCATCACTATTTGCTTCTGAAGGACATCATAGTAGTTGTATGCATCGTTTTTGACACCCGCTACATTTTGCAGATCCAAAGCCAGTGTACGGCTGTAACGAGCTTTACTTTTTTTCCAATAAATCCGCAGATCGGGACGGAAGTATTCTTTCATCTTGATACTAAATGCCTGATCCTGCCGGTACACCGTGGAGTTCGTAGCCCTAGATTGCTCCAGATCAATCGGTGTGTCGCGAAAACCTCCGGTAGCAAGAATTTTAACATTCACTCCCCAGATGTTTTGCTTCTTTGTTTTGAACTCCTTTCCACCTGTAAATGAAAAAGTGTGTCCCCCATTGAAGCGGCTGTCGCGCCTGATGCCATCGCTGCCCACGTAGGTAGCACTGTAAACTGAACCAGATAGCAACATGTAAAACTGATCCGTAAGTAGTTTTTGATATGTAGCTTCCAAACCGTAGTTACGTCCGGTACCCCTGTTGGACAGCTTTTCACCCACATAACTCTCAACCAGATTTATAGCCGAAAATGAATTTTCGTTATTCGCGCTGATGGCCACATCGTAAAGCTCCTGAAAATATGCTTCAAGCTTCAAATTGTTGTTTTTTGAAAAATTCTTTTGATAGCCGAGTACAAAATGATGGGATTTGGAAGGTTTCAAATCCAAATTATTAAATGAAGCAACACTAGAAGCGGGTGGTAAACCAGCCATGTAAATCTGTGGCAGTTGAAGTTGACTGTGTAACCCATAGGAAAAGCTGAAATGCTGCGTTGCATTGGCCTGCCACCGTATAGCAGCCCGTGGCTCAAGGGAATTCCTACCAGCCTTACTTCCCCCCTCAATGCTATACCATAAATGATGGAGCCCAACCTCAGAAATAAGAGTCGGTGTGATGTGATACGTCCAGCTTGCAAATGGCTGAATTACAAATCCGGTCAGGCTATTTAAAATGGTTTTAGGGTTATACATAGCGTCCGATTGCCTTGTCGCATACATCCCAGCCCTAAGTCGGCTTCTTTCCGTAAAGCGATGGGTAACGTAACTGCTCAAAGAAATACGGCTCTTCGTCTGCTCATCCATTTCTGTAAGCCTTCGTCTCGAATACTCGACCCCGCCTATGTCGTAACTTTCCCGGGATAAGCTTAGGCCTGATGCCACAAGGGTGGAATTCAATGAGGTACGTGTACCCATTGACAAAGCGTGGGTAGCACCTATCGCCCCCATTTTATTCTTGAAAATAATGTCACGTCCATCCTTTTGATACTCCCACAAAGAACTATCGCGTTCGGCAGTAAAAGTGTTACTGCTGATACCACCCAGACCGAAAACCGTGAACGTTCCTGCCTTCACCGTAGGCAAATTGATATTGAATGACAAGTCCTGAAAACGATTAATTTCTCCTCCAAAATCCACACCCATTGCACCCAGCAATCCTGTAAATGAATACCGGTAATTGACGAGATAGGACGCTTTTGATTTTTTCGAAAAAGGCCCTTCCGCAGCAAGGTCCAATCCTATTAGACCTGCCTGTGCTACAAATTCGGTCTTTTCGTCATTGCCTTTTCTGAGATTCATATCCAGAATACCCGATAGCGCATTGCCATACTGTGCCGGAAAAGCACCACTCATGAAATACGTGTTCCCCAGCAACTGTGTACTGAGGATGTTCACACCGCCTCCCGTTTGCGTGGACCGGTCGCTGAACGTTCCGGCGTTGGAAAGGTGATTTGGGTTAACAATTTCAACCCCTTCCAGCCGCCATTGCATGCCGTTGGGTGAGTTGCCGCGAACCACCAGACCGTTTGCCTGGTCATGTGCCGCAGCAACACCGGCAAAAGAGGTGGCTACTCTAGCCGGATCCAGGTAGGTAGCGGCATAGCGTAAGGTCTGCTCGATGGTTATTTCCTGTACACTGTTGAAAGCTACCGGTCGGGACGAAACAACGGTCGCTTCCTGCAACTGCCTGCCCGCCGGATTTAGCTTGATCTGATGCACACTCTCCTTTCCCGACTCCAAAAGAATCTCCGGAATACTTACCGTCTCATAACCAAGATAACTGATCGTAAGCACGTATCGCCCCACAGGAATATCATCAAACCGGAACGACCCGTCTTTCTCTGCGTTTACTCCAACCCCCTGATTGTCTAATCGCACCGAAGCTCCTTCGAGAGGCAAGCCGGTATCGGCATCTTTCACCGTGCCACGGATGGTGGATGTAAAGGTTTGAGCCTGGGAAACAGTGGTGAAAAACAACAGAAAAAACAGAATACGAATCATTTGGGAATGGGGCTAATCACATACTGGTGCAAAAATAGCTTGTTCCCACCTGTTTACCTGCCAGCGAAGGTCTAAAATTTAAGAGACGTAAAAAGGATTACGACAATTCAATTGTCCAGGATTATTCAGGCTAATTTAAGTTTACATTTTTTTTATAAAAATCACACACACGCTCTCGCTGATAGGCTCAGCCCATCCCACGTAGTAAAGCGAATGAATGAACAACTAAATGTCCTCAACATAACATCTCCCAAAAGGACATTTATAAAAAATATAAAGTAGTGACCGCGCATACAGCAGCAGACTTGCTATGTGACGGATAGATCAGCTACGCGGACAAAACGCATATCGTCTCTTTTATCCTGATCATACCTCTTCATTTTATATTTATCGTATTTTTGCCACGCACATTAGATAACCCCCAATGAAGGTTGAAGAAATAGAGTCATTTTTTAAAACATTACAGGATAATATTTGCGAGGCCATTGAACAAGAAGATGGGAAAGGGCAATTCCGGGAAGACATTTGGGAACATCATTCCGGTGGCGGAGGCAGAACGAGGCTGATCCAAAACGGAAATGTGATCGAAAAGGGGGGTGTTAACTTTTCCTGCGTTCGCGGTGAAGTGCATCCACGCCTGAGACAGCAAATGAATCTGAGTGCAAATGATGATTTCCATTTTACGGCTACCGGTGTATCGATTGTCATGCACCCCGCCAACCCCAACGTTCCGATTATTCACATGAATGTTCGTTATTTCGAACTCAGCAACGGAACCTGCTGGTTTGGTGGTGGCATAGACCTTACCCCGCATTATGTGGTGCAAGAAGACGCCAGGTTTTTTCATCAGCAACTCAAAACGGCTTGTGATAATCACCACCCTGCCTTTTATGCGACATTCAAAGACTGGGCAGACGACTATTTCTACATTCCGCACAGAGAGGAAACACGTGGTATAGGTGGAATCTTTTTTGATTATCTTAAACCGGATGAGGCCGGCAATAGTCAGAATCTCTCAAAGGATTCCTTGTTTGATTTTGTGCAGGAGATCGGCGGCAGCTTTGCCAGCATTTATACACATCTGATGCACAAACATAAAAACGAACCGTTCACAGATGAGCAAAAACAGTGGCAATATTTACGTCGGGGCCGTTATGTCGAGTTTAATCTGGTATGGGATCGGGGCACAAAGTTTGGCCTCGAAACCAATGGACGTACGGAATCCATTCTGATGAGCTTGCCTCCGCAGGCCAACTGGGAATACAATTTTATACCTGGAGAAGGATCTGCTGAAGCGGAAACGCTTGGCTGGCTTAGGAAAGGAATTAAATGGGCCAAATAGGTGCTAAAATTGTGTGCATTTTGCACGACGCATGTGTCGCTAGGTTAGTTGCGACAGGTCCCAGTCTACCGACTTATTATTGAACAAATAGCCCGACTTCGTTTCGAGAGGCGAAGGAAAGTTGTTGTCATAAAGCTGCCCTGTGCCCAGCCCTTGTGGTAAACGGTTTCCGAACGACGCTGTAAACTGCGCGATGGCGGTTAGCCCTATGTTCGATTCGAGTGCAGATGTGATCCACCAGGGGATATTCAGGCGATTAGCAATTTCAATCCATTCCTTAGTATGCCTGAAACCTCCCAAAAGCGTTGGCTTCAAAATAACATACTGCGGTTTTATTTTTTTGAGTAACGCAAATTTAAAACGGTAATCCGAAATACCGATGAGCTCTTCATCCAGGGCAACCGGCACTGGAGAAATCTCACACAGCTCCGCCATACAGTCGGGCTGACCGGCTCGGATAGGTTGTTCTATTGAGTGCAAGTCATACTCCGCCAGGCGGCTTAATTTCGCCATCGCTTCGTCATTGGCAAATGCACCGTTGGCATCCACGCGCAAGGTAATTTCCTTTTTCGAGTACTGAGCCCTTACCGCACCGAGCATTTTACACTCCTGCTCAAAGTCAATGGCACCTATTTTAAGTTTCAGTGTGGTATATCCCTGATCCAGCTTTTGCTCGATCTGCTTCATCATGTGATCGTAGGTTCCCATCCAGATCAAACCGTTCATGAGAATTCCGGCATCGCCTTTTGAGAAAGCATTGTTGAAATAAATCCTTTGTCCGCCATTCATCATATCAAGCAGCGCCATTTCAATACCGAAGCGGATGGATGGCAGATGCACGGGCACAACCTGATCCAGAATAATCCCTAGATTAAAAGGAAAAACATCCAGATCCAATTGGTTGAAAAGATTACAAACCGAAACCAGCTGGGATTCGTAATCGGGCAGATCATCGATACTCAGCCCTTTTAACGGACCACATTCTCCGAGACCTTCAATCCCCGGCTGTTCCAGATCCACCACCCTGATGATCCATGAAGTCTTCTCCGTCAGAACCCCTCTTGATGTTCCGGCTTCCGTCCGAAAACGTAATGTATGAGGTTGAAACGTGATTCTTAATGGCATGATAAGCGTGGTGTCAGAATTTTCGGGGCACAATATTAACCAAAAAATATGTAATTATGCAGACGAGATGAAAGAACCTAATTGGATAAAATTACCGCTTGTGCCCTTTTCTTGGCTGTATGGCTTGATCGCCGGAATAAGAAATTGGCTGTACGATCAGGAACTATTTGCATCACATCGACCTGATCAATTCACCATCTCGGTGGGTAACATCACCGTAGGCGGAACCGGCAAAACACCTATGGTTGAATACATTACAGAAAAAATCAAGTCCCAATATTCAATTGCCATCCTGAGCAGGGGCTACGGCCGTAAGACCAACGGATTGTTATTTGCGGATAACCAATCTACCGCAAAAGATATCGGTGACGAACCTCTTCAATATTTTAGAAAATATGGCAAATCCGTGATCGTCGCCGTGTGCGAAGACAGGGTAAAAGGAGCCAGAGCGATTCATCAGCAGTACCCGGAATGCAACGTACTGCTGCTTGATGACGCATTTCAACACAGAAGAATTAAGCGTGATATCAACATCCTGCTCAGCGATTACAACAGACCTTTCTACCACGACCTTCCCCTGCCGGCTGGCCGTCTCAGAGAGTTCAGAAGTGGTGCAGAGCGGGCGGACCTGATCATTACCACAAAGTGTCCGCCTGGTTTGAGAGAGTCTGAAAAATCTGAGATCCGAAAACAAATCAGCCGATACAGCCGCCAGCATGTACAGGTCTTTTTCGCATCAATCCGATACGCCCCGCCGATTGGATTTGATCACAACCCCGTTGCGTTAAAAAAAGTTAAAGTCGTCGCCGGAATCGCACGTCCCCAGCCCTTCCTGACGTTCGTCAAAGAACAGTACGAGGTGATGGAGGAAATTATTTATCCCGACCACCACAATTACACCAGCGAGGACTTCGAACACCTGATTAAGAACTTAAAAAGCGATACTTTTGTACTCACAACCGAAAAGGATATGGTAAAACTGAAGCCACTTGCCAGGCAGTATCAAAAGATGGCGAGCTTCGCTTTTATTCCCATCGGGGTGGATCTGGGTAGTGACACAGATGCGTTTGATGATTGGATGAATAAAATAGATATGCTACGATAATTTCCAGTCCCTAAAAAAGCGCTGCCTGTGACTCGTTAACTAAACTTTGAATAAAAATTGAGAATTGCTTTATCCGTTTTTGTTGGGCTGTTTTTCTGCTCACTTTTCATAACATTTGCTTCTTTTGCGCAGGTTAAAATGCCAGGAGGCATACGAATGCCAAGTGGCGGAGGAGCGGGTGGAGGGGGAGCATCTGGTGGCTCCGGAGCCATATTGGATGACAGTACCAAACAGATCTACGGCCCGAAAACAACGCTTCATTATTACGAAAAAGATATTCTGAATAACAGGGATTCGGTTCGCTACCGGGTAGATACGCTTTTGAAAAACTTTCACCGCTGGTCTCCTTTTGATAAAAGCTGGGGAACACTGGTGGATTTGGGTAACACCGGTACTGCTTCACGTAATCTATTTTTTCAACCACGTGAGGATATTGGTCCTCAGCTGGGTATGCGGGCCTATGATGCCTATGCAATACATCCTGATGATGTTCAATACTTCGATACCCGGTCGCAGCATACCGAACTTTCATTCATTTCGGGTGGCAGAAAAACCGCTCTGGGGCATTTCGCTTATACGCAGAACGTACACGCCCGTTTCAACTTTGGCTTACGGTTCCACAGGCTTACCTCCAATAAGCAGTATGGAGTCTACAGCGCCGTGAATTCCGAATCCTTGCTCGGTCAGAACTGGAATTTTCTTGCCCATACCAGCTTTTTTTCCAAGGACAAAAAATACCTGTTGCTGGCGCATTACCGGCACATGAACCAAAAAACGCGGGAACAGGGCGGCGTAATGCCGGATACAGCCAATAATGTGGTGGTAGACCCCTACCCTTACGACGGCACAGCCAGGATCAGCGACGATGCCAACTCCTGGGAGCGACGCCATGTATTTCATCTATACCAACAGTACCGGCTTGCCAATGGATTTCAGGTTTTTCAGCAGGGAGATTACCAAAGCATACTGAACCGTTATACCGACTTCGATGTGCAGACGGGCCGGAACAATGGTGCGTATCCCTCTATCCCGCTATACAATGCTGACAGTACCCGGCAGCATATTTCCTATAAGCTGTTTGACAATAAAGTGGGATTGAAAGGTAAAATTTCAGGCTTTAACTATAGGGCTTATTTGCGAACACGGTTGTATGGAATGAAGGGAGAAAGTCAACCTTCTTCCAACTCAGAAAGCTTATTTACAACCTACAGAACCCGCCTCCGATTTGATAACATAGCGGGATTGTGGCTGGGATACTATCTGAAAGATTCAACCAACTACGTCACAGCCGAAGGGGAGGTGAACCTGGCCAATATTACCGACTTCGGAGATGCTGAAATTAAACTGAAAGGTGAAATAAATACCCGCTGGGGAAAAGCCGGTGCTCAGTTTATACGAACTGCCCCTGATTTGCTCACACAAAGATATATTGGCAACCATTTTGTCTGGAACAATACGTCCTTTAATCCTACCGACGTACTGACACTCTTCGGCTCGCTACCGATAAAAAAGGAAACATCCGAGTTCACCCCCGAAATTCAGATTCATCAGATCGGCAATTTCATTTACTACGATACGGCTGCTACTCCCCAACAACTCAGCAGAGGTTTTCAACTCATCCGCGTAGGAGCTACAACGGACATTCAGCTGAACAAGTGGAACCTTTCGGGCAGGGCATATTTCTCCAAAAATAGCAATGAAAATGTCCTCCGCATTCCACAACTTTTTGGAAGTGGACAAGTTTCGTTTGATTTTGTTTATTCCAAAGTGCTGTTTGTGCAGCTAGGGGTTTCGGCTGTATACCGGTCCTCCTATTTCGCCGATGCCTACATGCCTGTCACCCAACAGTTCCATCTACAAAATGACATGAAACTCCAGCAACGCGTCGTGCTGGACGCTTTTGCCAACCTCAGGATCAGTCGCGTTCGTTTATTTTTTAAGATGGCCTATATCAATAAAGAAATCTTCGGTGTTTTCCCCAATGGCTATTACATAACGCCCGGTTACCTCGGTATGACCCGGGCTCTATCCTTTGGCATCAATTGGCCACTATTCGATTGATCAACAGAAAAAGGAGAGCGTGAGCAAAATGTGATTGCCTAGTATAGGTTGCCTTCAGTTTAAAATTATGAATAAAGTTTAAAATTGAATTATACATTGATCTGGATTGTGATTTTTAGATTCTGATGCAGTCCAGATTTTGAGTTTAGGCCTTTCAGAGTCTTTACGTTCTTTGATTTTTTGTTCAAACGCGATCGGTGTAGCACCGTCTAGGGCTGAATGCGGTTTTTGGTTGTTATAAGTCTCAACAGCTCGTTTAACTTCTGTTTTTAGCATTTGAAAGCTTGTAATATTCCAATGAATCAGATACTGATTTTTGATGGTTCCGTTGACCCGTTCTATATGCGCGTTTTCATAGACAATGTTGCACATGCTGATACGAATTTTGTGCTCTTTCAGTAGATCAGTGTAGACGTCGCTGATGTATTGTCCCCCCCGATCCGAGTGGTGTATCAGTTTGTGCTCATAGCTGTGTAAACCCCTTATAGTCAGAGCCATTTTCAGAGCGGCGACATTGTTTGCAGCTCTCATGTTATCTGCAACAGAATAACCGACAATCAATCTGGAATACACATCCATGATTAAAACAATATAACAGTCTTTATTGTCGACTTTAAAGTACGTTAAATCGCTAGTCCACAGTTGATTAATATTATCAAGCTCTTTATCTACCAGCAGGTTCTGGTAACGGCTGTATGGACTGGAAAAGGTTGTTCGGGTTTTGTTCCGAAACACTTTCACCCTGAATCCATAGTAAATGCCGATACTGATGAAAGCATCTCTGCCAATACCTTCGGGCTGACAAAGTTCATAGATAGTTCGAATACCCATAGCTGGGTGAATCTCGCGTACCTGCATGATCAGCCCTAATACCAGCTCTTCCTGGTTTTGCCAGTGAATCTCTCGCTGCAAGGACTTATAGTGCCCTTGCTTACTGATCTGGCAATGAGTATACAAGCCGCTCATCGAATACATGTGGTTACTTAAATTCATACGAAAGTGCTCTAAGGTCCAGGATTGAAACTTTTTTTTAGATCGACATCCAGTTCCTTAGAGGCGATCTCAATGAGCTTATCCTGATAATCGATAATCATTTGTTTTTGACCAATTGCACGTTCCAATTCAGCAATTTTACCCTGCAACTCAACAAGTTTAACAGCTTCGCTATCTTTTTGTACAACCATGATAGTTCCCTTTTTGTGATCAGGAGAATATTTATAAATCCATTTGTATACGGTATTCTGGCTTACTGACCACAATTTAGAAAAAGACAGAATGCTGATCTCACCAGCCGAAATTTGCGCTACCTTTTCGCGTTTGAACTCTTCACTAAACACACGATATGGACGAATATTCAGTTTTGTACTTTTTTTAGTTTTTAATTTCGAATTGCTCATGTTAAAATTACCGTTTAAGGGCAACCTATGTTAGGCAATCACAAAACTTGACTTTTCATCCTTCATTCTTAATTCATAACTAAAAATGACCACTCTAGGCCTGGAACTTCCCACTGATCCCCGATGGACGGATATTGCCTCCATGCAACTGGGTGAAATATTGATCGATCATGCCTATTGTGAGCAAAAGGCCGCGTCCAGCTGTATATCTCTTATCGTGCATTACCCCGAAAAAGAAAAGATGGTAGAGGTACTTACACCCATCGTAAGCGAGGAATGGGGTCATTTTCAACGGGTTTTGAAAGAACTAAAAAAACGGGGGATTCCGCTCGGTCGTCAGCGGAAGGATGAGTATGTAGGCCAATTACTCAAGTTGATTCGGAATAAAGGCGACTACGAGGAAGCATTGCTGGACAGGCTCCTGATCTGTGCACTCATAGAAGCCAGAAGCTGCGAGCGCTTCAAACTACTTTCGGAGGCTCTTGACGATATGTCTTTGCAAAAGTTTTACAGAGAATTGATGATATCAGAAGCGGGCCATTATCGTACCTTTATTGAACTTGCCGAGGAATATCTATCCAAAGAGCAGGTCAGGAGCAGATGGAAAGAACTGCTTCACGAAGAGGGGAAAATTATCGTTTCATTAAAACCGCGAAGCGACAGAATGCATTGATTAATTGAAGCAGGCCAAGCGATCATTTGCACCACGCAGACACCAACCAACTCCTTATGGCCCGGCTTGCCGGTTTCAACCAAAAAATAAATGACATTTTTACAGCAGGTTGCGAAGCATATTTTAGAATCCGATTCAATGGTTCTGGATCAGATCATAATCGTTGTGCCAACCCGGAGAGCCGCCTTCTTTATGATGCAGGAGTTGGCCAATGCAACTACTGAGCCGGTATTGAGCCCTCAGGTTATTGCCATTGATGACTTTGTAGGCAGCATGGGGTCGCTGGATATTGAGGACCCGGTACATCTTTTCTTCGAACTCTACGAAACTTTCAAATCCATCGATCCCGGTTTGCAGTTCGACCGGTTTATGGGGTGGGCTTCGGTGCTATTGAGTGATCTGGACAAAATTGACCAGTATTTGGTTGATACCGGCTATCTGTTTGATTATCTGTCGGAAAGCCAGGCGATGGCCCGGTGGCAGGAAAGCTTGCCAGCCAACAAGGAACTGACCACAGCAGGTGGAACGAAGCAGTATTTTTCACTTTTTGAAAATTTAGATAAAGTATATCAAAGTTTCCGCCATAGGCTGTCTGTAAATGGCAAAGCGTATCGAGGCATGGCCTATCGCCAGCTGGCCACAGAGGTGGACACGCTACTGCTTTCCAGAACAGACTTTACCAAAATTTACTTCGCTGGTTTCAATGCCTTTACCGAATCGGAAAAGAGCGTCGTTACCGCGTTGGTAAACGTAGGCAGAGCAGAAGTACTTTGGGACGCAGACCAATACTACATGACCGAAAACACCGGCGTGGAGGCGGGACGTTCACTCAGAGAATATCAGAACAGCGGTCTTTTCGGCGAATGGAAATGGACCAACAAACATTTAACAGCGACCCCGAAGCAGATTACCATTTATGGCGTTCCGAATGCAGTGCTACAAACCAAGCTTGCCGGAGAACTGTATGCCAAAATGAAAGCCGGTGACGATGCGGAAAACCCTGTAATGACGGCCATTGTGCTGGCTGACGAAAATCTGCTGTTGCCCATGTTGTATTCACTGGACGAGCAGGTCACGGACTTTAACATCACGATGGGATTGTCGCTGCGAAGTTCTCTGCTTTACACATTGATTGACAGCGTTTTTGAACTGCAGCAGAACATTGTTGAATTCCGGAATAAAGAGGGGAAAATGATTCGCTTTCCAAAATTTAGCCATAAATCCGTTAGCAAGGTACTCAACCATCCGTTTATAAGGCACTACGAACATGTAGTGCTAAAGCCGGGTCTGGACGGACAAACCATAATCCAGAATCTCCTCACCAGCATTACTGAAAAGAATCTGGTCTTTATCAGTTCACAGGAAATTTTGGAGGGCAGCGATAACCATCCGCTCTTCCTGGCCCTGTTCAGTCACTGGCAAAAAAATGACTCCAGAGAGATCCTTAAAACCTTTTATCAGCTCATAGACCTGATCAGAGACGTTTACAAAGATTACAAAAATGCACTTGAAACAGAGTATTTGTACTTGTTTTACACCCTGTTGAAACAATTTGAACAGACACTCGAAGAACAACAGGAGCCATTAAATGTCAGGACGCTTCGCGCATTCATGTACGAGCTCATACGGCAGACCAAAATACCATTCAGTGGAGAGCCTGTGAGCAACCTGCAGATTTTGGGTATGCTCGAAACCCGTGCTCTGGATTTCGAGCGAGTCATTATTTTATCCGTAAACGAGGGTACTTTACCACAGTTGAAACGGCAGAATTCGCTCATCCCCTTCGATGCGGCAAACGCTGTAGGATTACCTACACATCAACATCAGGAGGCAGTAATGTCCTATCACTTTTACAGATTATTACAAAGGGCATCGGAGGTACACATACTTTATACCAGTACGCATGATGCACCCGGAGGTGGTGAAAAGAGCCGGTTTATTCAACAAGTGGAGTATGAATTAGCTGGCTACAACCCAGATATCCGGATCGAAAACAAATCAGTGGTTCTGGAATCTGCACCGGCTGAGAACGCCGAAGAGGTTGTTGAAAAAAACGAGGCCATGATCATGGCCATCAGATCATATTTGTCCGGTAAAGGGATTTACCCGACGCACCTCAATGAGCTGATCCGTTGCCCCATGCAATTTTATCTCAAACATATTGTGGGTGTTGAGGAAAAAGAGGAGGTTGAAGAAGAGCTGGGGATGGACAAAATCGGTACTTGGCTGCATGCATCACTGGAACGACTTGACAAAGAATATTTTCTTCACGAAAATGATCCGTCTGAAGAAGTCATCAAGCGGGTGTTGACAGAGGAATTTGACAGGCTGTTTAAGGGCTACGTTACCGACCTGGGATTGAACAGGGTGTATTATCAGGTGGGTGAGCAGCAAATACTCACTTTCCTTCGCAACCAAATGCAGCAAGTACCGAGGCGAAAAATACTTGCTGCGGAACAACCGCTCAGGGCCAGCCTTCAACTCGTATTGCAAGGAAGCTACACAACAGTGAATCTGGGCGGAAAAATTGACCGGATTGAACTAGCGGAAGACGGAACTCTCTATGTGATGGATTACAAAACGGGGAGCGTGGAAACAGGCAGCAGGCAAAAATTTGCTGATCCTGAAAAAGCAGAGGAGTTGATCCGTGAGGACGCCGATATTAAAATTGGTTATGTGAGACAATTATGGCTCTACGAATACCTGATGTATCTTAAAATGAAGAATGAGAATGGATTAAAACTTAGGGGCGAGACGTACTTTTTGGGTGCCCACTCCGTAAAATCTGGCTTTTACTCCTTCCGCGACCCAAAAAATCTTATTTTAAATCCGTTAAATCTGTCAGAAGGCCTGGATACAAGTACCTTTCTGGATAAGTCCGAACGTTTACTGACTGAAATCCTTAACAATCTTGTCGACCCGGATCAGCCTTTCCGAAAAACAGATGATCTGCAAACCTGCACCTATTGTGATTTTAAAGGAATATGCGGCAGATAAGCAAAATCCTTGAAAAAACTAAAAAAATATCGCATTTTTACAACTAATACGAGATAGGTTATGTCCTGACAAAAAGACTGTGGTTATGATTTGGTTAGCAAAACTTGTAAATGCGTTCCTTTGGTTGACAGCGGCAATTCTGGCGAGTTTATTGATGACCCTATTTATGCCCTTCATTTTGGTTTTCGACCAGCTTCAAACCGACTTGGACTGATCAAGATACCGTCGGCGGATATCATTGATCAGAAATTTTTTCTGTGCGGTAAAACTGTCGGCATGCATCATGCCAAACAATTCTTTCCATTCCAGGTACCGGTGCTCATCAGCCTCTTTAAAATCGGATGCCGAAATTTTCTTTGATTTCAAATACTCTTCAAATTCCATGTGTTAATTGCCCCACTATTTCTTTTTGAATTCCAGATATTCCCTGGTTGTCACCATGTTGTCAGGCAAATCGGTTATTTTGAGCGTAATGCCAATTTTGGTAATACCACCGCTAGAGGATTTCACACCCGTACCCTCCACTTTTGACCTGGCAGCTGTACCGTTTTTATTAACATCCGCACTTTCATTTATGGTTAATGTGGTGGCGTTATTAACGACCACATTTTTAAGTGTATACACATAGGTAAGTGTAAGAGGCTGAGGTTTGGAATAATTTGTCACAACCTTATAACTGATTTCCAGAAGATTCTTATCCAAACGCTTCACAACCCAATCCTCGTTGGTGTTGTATGTATCATTGGCAGTAGCGGTAAAATAGTTACCAACAAAATCAACGGCAAGATCCGGATCCTCTACAATTTCTTCGTCCTTTTTACAAGAAATAAACAATACAATAAGGCTAAATAAAATAAGCTTTCTCATGCTAAAACTATTAATGTTCCGGTATTAGATTCCAAAGATAAGTACTGTCCTGGTATTTTCTTCAATAACGTAAAGTTCCCAATTTCCGCGTATTTAAAAACAGATACTTAAAAAATACCCATTGTTACGATCTATGTCAAAAAGGAAGCCGGCCCAGATCCACATTGCCGCCGGTAATAACAATCCCTACTTTTTTACCATCAAACAAGGCCCTATTTTTAAGTACCGCGGCCAGGGCCACCGCGCCCGAAGGCTCCACCACCAACTTCATACGCTCCCATAAATAGCGCATTGCCTGAATAATATCCTCATCGGTCACAAGCAGAATATCTTCCACGCCCTTTTTGATAATCGGGAATGTCTTCGATCCCAGATGCGTCAGTAAACCGTCAGCTATGGTCTTTACAAAAGGCGCTTTCTCAATTTTATCGCTGCGAAAGGACAGTACTGCATCTGCCGCCCCCTCGGGTTCTCCAGCATACACTTTTGTATCCGGGGAGAAGTACCGGGCGGCTAAGGCGGTACCACTAAGCAGTCCACCACCCCCAACGGGAGCGATTATAGAATCAAGTTTCATTCCGCAGTCTTCAATCAGCTCCTTCGCAGCGGTCGCTTGCCCTGCGATGACCCGGTAATCGTTGAAAGGATGTATAAATTCCGCGCCTGTTTGCTCAATAATCTTACCAACTGCCTGCTCCCGTTCTTCCGGCGTATTAATACAAAAAGTAACTTCCGCTCCGTAACCCAGCACTGCCTCTATCTTTACTTTGGGCGAATTTTCCGGCATCACGATATACGCCTTTGCTCTCACCATGGCTGCGGCATAGGCTATTGCCTGGGCATGATTACCAGACGAATGGGTAGCTACACCATTTTTCAACTGACCTTCGGTGAGCGACAGTATCGCGTTCACACCACCCCGTGCTTTGAATGCCCCAATTTTCTGGAGATTTTCGGGCTTAAAAAAAAGCTCGGCGTTGGTCAGCGTGTTCAAAAACGCAGATGTTACGATTCCTGTTCGGTGAACATACGGCGCTATGCGCAAATGTGCTGCATTAATGATCTCTTTGTCCGGTACTATTTCAGGCATTGTCTGATTTTATGTTATATTTTCTCTTATTTTTACCCTATTCAACATTCCGGATTGTACCTCGATCCTGGTTTACGCCTATCCCTATTTCTTAAAAATAATAAAATTATGATTGAAACCCGATTAATTCCCCGAACATCCTCCGCGTATAGTCCACCTTTGCTGGTCAGTACCCTTCTGAAACAAACTGACAGATATAACCCGCATCGGGAAATCGTTTACCGAAACCTTTTCCGGATGAATTATCATGAATTCAACAAACGCGTAAGGCGCCTGGCTAATCTGTTTACGAAATTGGATATCCGGCCCGGAGACATGGTGGGTGTCATGGACTGGGATAGCCACCGTTATCTTGAATGCTTTTTCGGTATACCCTCTTACGGCGCGATACTGCACACCATCAACGTACGGCTATCGCCAGCCCAAATCCTGTACACCATTAATCATGCCGAAGACAAGGTCATATTTCTGCATGAGGATTTTATCCCTATTATTGAGGCAATCAGGGATAAGATCACCACGGTGAAAACTTTCGTCATTCTGAGCGACAAAGTTTACACTGAGCCAAAGGAGGATTTGGCTGTGGCATCATTCCCAACCGCGGGAGAATATGAAGCGCTCATCGCTCAGGAATCCGATCAGTACGAGTTCCCGGAATTTGACGAGAATACCTGGGCAACCACATTTTACACCACCGGAACCACCGGCGATCCCAAGGGGGTTTATTTCTCCCACCGGCAACTCTTCCTGCACACGATGGGTCTGGTAAGTTATTTTTGCGGTTACCGAGCCCTCCCTTTTACCGAACAGGATGTTTATATGCCTATCACCCCGCTGTTTCATGTACATGCGTGGGGGTTTCCGTTTGTGGCAACGTTATTGAATAATAAGCAAGTGTACCCGGGACGATACGAGCCAGAAATGTTGCTCAAATTACTTTTGCAGGAAAAAGTGACGCTATCTCACTGCGTGCCTACCATTTTGAACATGCTGGTGAGCAGCCCGGTGGCTACCAAAGTTGATCTTTCAAATTGGAAAGTGATCATCGGGGGATCCGCACTTACAAGTGGACTGGCAGAGGCGGCGTCCGCCCTTGGCATTACGGTTACGGCCGGGTACGGTATGTCCGAAACGGCGCCGATTATGTCGGTAGCCCATCTAAGTGAAACAGAACAAACCCTGCCCTTGGATGAGCAGTTGCAATACCGAATAAAAGCAGGACGTGTGGCTCCGTTTGTTGACCTTCGGGTGATGGACGATGAAGGTTACTTCCTGCCGCATGACGGACTTTCGGTTGGCGAAATAGTAGGACGAGGCCCATGGATGACACAAGGATATTTTAAGGATCCCGAAAACAGTGAAAAACTATGGAAACATGGCTGGCTGCACACCGGGGATGTTGGCCATATCGATGATAAATATTACCTCACCATATCAGACCGTGCCAAAGATGTGATTAAAACAGGTGGAGAATGGATCTGTTCCCTCGATATTGAAAACCTGATTTCTCAGGTCGAGGGCGTTGGAGAAGTGGCCGTGGTGGGTGTACCGCACGTTCGATGGGGTGAAAGGCCTTATGCACTGGTGGTAGCTAAAGCCAGCCACGTGAATAATCTTACAGCCGAAGCCATATCCGAAAATCTGAGACAACAGGTACAAGAAGGCGGAATCAACAAATGGTACGTTCCGGACCATATTGTGCTCGTGAACGAAATACCTAAAACCAGTGTCGGAAAAATTGACAAGAAGAAGATTAGAAATGACCTGAAAGGGCAGATTCAGGGATAAGCGCGGATGTCCCGGAATCAGAGTGGGATTTGAATAGCATAAACAGCCAACACCCTAGAAAGCAAGCATTTATAAAAAAAAGCGCGTCGGACTCCGACGCGCTTTTTTTATGTCTATCTAAACCGTATCAGATTACTTTCCTGCCTGTGGTGTGTACAGGTTGAAGAACTGATCCAATTTAGGAGTAATGATAATTTCTGTACGACGGTTCAAGCTCTTGTTTGCAGCTGAATCGTTTGGTGCTTTTGGAAGATACTCTCCACGACCACCTGCGATCATGCGAACTGGCTCAACACCATATTTCTTTTGAAGCGTACGGGCAACTGAAGTAGCACGCAAAACGCTCAAATCCCAGTTATCAGAAACCCTGTCCGTAGCGATAGGTACATTATCTGTATGACCTTCAATCAGAATTTCGATTTCTTTGTAGTCATTCAAAATCTTAGCCACTTTGCTCAACACCGCCTCAGCAGCCGTATTGATCACCGAGCTACCTGATCTGAACAACATTTTGTCCGACAATGAAACGTACACAACTCCTTTTTTCACTTCGATTTGTACATCTTCGTCGCTAACATCCTGCAAAGAGCGTTTCAGGTTCAATACAAGAGCCATGTTAAGCGAATCTTTCCGTTGGATACTTGAATTCAGGTCACGGATCTGAGATCCCTGCGCGTCCATCATAGCCAAGGATTTTTTGATACTTTCCGAGCCTTCTTTGCTGATCACAGACAGATCAGACATACGATCCAGAAGATTGTTGTTGTTTTTCTTCAGGAAAGCAATTTGCTCTTCAAGTTCTTGTAATTTGGAATTTTTGCTCGCCAACTCATCATTTTTTTGTTTCAGATCGTTATTCAGACTGGCTGTTCTGGTATCACAATCGTTGAGATCAGCTCTTGCTTTGTCCAACTGAATCTGAATTTCGTTGATCTTGTTTTGAGCAGTAAGTAATTTTTTCTTGCCGCAAGATGCGAGCACGAACAACATAGCAACGGCTAAAAGCGCATTTTTCATAGGTACTAAGGGTTATTAATATTAAGGAAACAATGGTTAAATTAATCAATACACTCCAAGTTACTCTGCGGTCTGAGATACTTAATACTTAGTATACTCCAATCGCATTTAACCGCAAAGGTAAGCAATATTGAAAAATTTACACTGCAAATCCTTCCATTTTCTAATATTATTTTAACCTGATCGTTTAATACCCTCTAATACTGAATGGCCCAGAAAGGATCCCGCCTTGCTTTCTGACTATCGCGTATGTGCGTCCACAGCAACTCATCATACTTTTTGTTGTCAATCTTCTTCCCTTTTAATTTTGCCGGAACATTGATATTCTCTGTGAGCGGCTTTAGTTCTATTTTCTTGGCAGTGACGACAATATCGCCCTCATTCACCTCCAGCTCGAGAATCAGTCCAGGTAATCCTGAGTAAAGCTCCGGACCGGCAGACACGGAAATATTATCTGCAAACCAGGCCGTTAGCTTCTGGTTCTTAATAGTGTCCTCCGTGACGGCCATCATGCACATGTAACCTCCTATTTCCCTGATTTTATTCATCACTTTCCACTTCGGCGTTTTGAGAGAATCTTCAATGACAAATGTTTTCCCCAGCATCTCAATGATATCTGTCCTTTTCTCTGTTTCGAAGTTGCGATAGATTCTGAACTCCCTGTCTCTTCCCGACCAACCACCTTCGCTTTCCTTTTCTTTTGGATAGGTATAATAGCTTTGATTTTCGTTAAAGTATAGTACCATATCTCTTTTGTACTCATCCTTATCTCCCCACACCATCTTCATACGGTCCTTTTCCTCGTTGGTGAGGTGGGTTTGGCGTGCATAAAGCTTGGTCCAGCGGTATGTTTTTTCGTAAGTAACCGTACCCTCCATCTTTTGCGACCATACCGAAACGGAGATCAGCAGCAAAAAAGGCAGCAAATAGTGTTTTGTCTTCATATTAAATGATTTGTTTACAGATGGAAAGAAAAGACAGAGTGGGGCGCTACTTACCACCCACTGGCTTTATTAAACCATTCAGAATTAAAAGAAATTATTGCTCCGACGCACATTGGCGGTCATCCCTCGCATATTATAGGTAAAGCTCAGCATAAAATACCTGGACAGAGTTGATACTCTTGACTCTGTATAATAATTCTGTGTGGCATATTGAGAAATACCAAGGTTCTTCTTGAAAACGTCATTCGCCGTAAGCCGGACCTCCCCTCTCTTATTTTTCAGGATGATCTTGTACACCGAGAGATTCAAGATAGGTTGTTTTTGATTAAACCCAAACTGACTGTTGACATAGGTACGGTACGACAGCCGTCCATTAAAATAAATCTCCTTCGGCATTTTCACATTCATCTCCGCGCCATAATTGGCATTCACAATTTTCTGGTTCTGACTGGTATTAATGGAATACTCTGTATTGTTAATATTCCAGCCGGCATTGGTATACAGGGTAAACACGTCACTTGGGGTCAGGTCCAGGCGCGCTCCGAAATTATATCCCTTTCCACTTGTCTCATTGATGACATTGTTAATGTAAGTAAGATTATTGCTGAAATTAATACCTGAATTCAGGTTCAAGGTAGCTTTTGTCTTTTTGAGAGGAAAACCAAACCCTATGTATGTCCCATAGGAATTACCACCGGTAATATTCATCGGTTTGGTGGTTGTAACCAGTGTTTCAGGATTTATCGTGCGATTGTAAACCACCTGATTAACGTTGTAATTATAGTTTACATTGATGTAAAGGTTGGTAAAACTGGCCGGGTTGAACATATTGTATCCTGCGTACATATTGTGGTTGGAGGAAGGAATCAGGTCGGGATTACCTTCTGTAATATAGAGCGGATTACTGTTATCGACAACCGGTTGCAGATCGCTAACCGACGGTTCCCGCACGTTCATACCGTATTCGGCATACAAATACCGGTTTTTCTTAAGATCGAAGTTGATCGAAACATTCGGCACCATGGTAAAAAAGGTACGATCTACTTTTGTAAATGTTGCTGCGGTCTCATCCCTGGCAAACTTACCCGACAGATCAAACTGCTGTCCGGCAATTCCCATCATGACGTTGAAGCCCTTGTAAGAGTAGCGAACACTGGTACCGATGCGATTGTACATGAAGTCATTGGTGTAATATCGGGTCAGAAAATCGTTGGCTTTTTCGCCGCTGTTTTCTGTAACATCAAACACGTCTCTATCAACAAGGTCCTTGCGCAAACTAAAATTGTAGAATGTTTCCCAAAAAAACTTCTTTGCAAAAGGTTCAATGTAGGATAAGCTACCTTTCAATTGCTGTCGACCACTTTCTGTTTCATTTCTCTGGTTAACATTTACCGTCCGGGCCGAATCTGTAAAAAACTCATTTACTGACCGCTGAGAGCTTTCTCCGTCAGAATTATTGATATTGTAACCCACGCTCGCTGCGAAGTTCCTACCCTTTTTCTTAAACTTATGGCGGTACAGCAATAGGTTGGACATGGCAAAAGAATTGTAAAGACTTGCGTTATTGACCGTGGAGCGGTTGGTCAGATCCGACTCACTTCTGAAAGACTGCTGGTAACTCTCATATTTATTATCTCCGTTGTTGATACGGGAATTGCTGATCAGGATAATTGTATTCAGGGAGTCAATCACTTTTTCAAACCGAAAACTTGGCCGATGGTTACCGGTAAAGCCAAGGGACCTATTTTTGTTCGTTGAACTATAGGAGCCATTGGTAAGAAAATTCTCTGTACTCGAACGTATATCTGTGGTAGAGTTGGTTTGATTGTAAAAATAACTCGTGCTCAGTTTTGTTTTTTTGTTGTCATAATTGTAGTTGGCCCCTCCGGCAAAATTTTTGGTAAAGCCCTGGTTGCTGCCGCCTCCATAATCGGGCCCGATGGTAATGTCGTCTCCTCCAAAATAGCGCCCGCTGTTAAAACCAAAGTCGCCATCATCTCCCCAATTGAAAGACTGGCTGCCCTTGAAGTCCTGATAATCATTCCTGGCAATTCCGGATTGGTTGGTATTGTTGCCAAAACCAAGTAGCGCAAACTGCTGTTTATCGTTGAACCGGTTGTAACTCACCTTGCCTTCCAATCGGGAATCGGTTCCCACCCCTGCAATGGCCTTCCCAAAGCCACCCTTTTTATGACTATCCTTCAGTTCCAGGTTAAGCGTTTTTTCCCGCTTCCCGTCATCCACGCCTGTCGCTTTGGCTTGCTCGGTTTTACCGTTAAAAATCTGAATTTTGTTGATCGCCTCTGCTGGTAAATTTTTAGTTGCCATTTTTGGATCGTCCCCAAAAAACCGCTTACCGTCAACCGTTACACGTTTCACATCCTCACCCTGCGCCTTTATGTTTCCATCGGCATCCACCTGCAGCCCGGGCAACCGACGTATAAGATCCTCCACATTGGCCCCTGGCTGCACCTTAAATGCCTTAGGATCATACTCTATGGTATCCCCGCGAATATTCATTGGTGCCCGAAAAGCTTTGATTACAACCTCGTATAAAGTTTTATCCATCGGATCCATTTTAATCGTACCCAGATCCAACATATCTCCCTCTTTGGCAACAATCTCCTTTTGGTAAGGGACGTTTCCCACGTAAGTTACTTTTAGAATGTAAGTTACTCTCTTTAAGTTTTTTAATTCAAATTCTCCCTCTTTATTGGTTCTGCCAAAATTAACCAAAGTCGAGTCTTTGGGAAGTAAAAGCATCACCGTTGCCTCCGGGAGGCCTACACCCGAAGAATCGGACACAATGGCTTTAAGTGTAAAACGCCCGGTAGACTGTGCACGGGAGAAGGTCGTTATCAGGCATAACGCAAGCAGAAGTAAGGTTTTTTTCAAGGCTAACAGCTTTAAGTGAGTGGTGGTTTGAGAGCTAATTAATATCAGGTTACAATAATACAAAATCAATTTACCTTTCACAACTAAGATTTTAGTTTTACTAGGCTTTTTAATTGCTTTTGTAATTTTTTAACTTTTATTATGACTTGGAAGAGTCAAATATAGACAATTAATATATATAAGTAACAAGTATAATTTAAAAATTAATATTTTAATTTTTAAGGATGTTTGGAGTGAATTCTCCATTTTGGCAGGTCATTTAGTTCGTAAGGGTTTACTTAATAATTGATACACGAATGAATAGATCAGTTTAGTATGAGAAGTATAGGTTTAATTTCTGACACACACGGTTACCTGGATCCCCGCGTTTTTGAACATTTTGCGCTGTGTGATGAAATCTGGCATGCAGGCGATATTGGTTCACTAAAAATAATTGACCAAATAGAGGGTTTTAAGCCTGCACGTATCGTTTTTGGCAATATTGATGATAAAGAAATCCAGCAACGAACACAGGAAAACTTACATTTCGAAGTAGAAGGTTTCCGGATCTGGATGACTCACATTGGCGGGGCGCCGCCACGGTATAATCCGCAGGTGCTACCGACCTTGAGGACGGATCCGCCAGATATTTTTATTTGCGGGCATTCTCACATACTTCGGGTGATTCGCGACAAAGACCTAAAAAACATGCTTTATATTAATCCGGGTGCTGCTGGACGTGAGGGTTTTCACAAGATACGGACCTTACTCCGATTCAATTTACACGAAGGATTGATCAGCCAGATGGAGGTAATTGAATTGGGAAAAAGAGGGGCCTTGACCTAAAAGCAAAGCCGGCTGTACAATTCAGCCGGCTTGCAAATGGAGAATTGGTTTTTCAGCTTGTCAAAAAATGACTTTCATGACTTTCGTATCTCCGCCTCGCAAGATAACCGCCTCCACCTGTTCGCCCTTTTCGTATTTGCCCAACATATCCATGTAGTCGTATATCGTACCAATTTCTTTACCACCCAGCTTGATCAATACATCTCCGGCCACCATGCCTGCTTTTTCGGCAGGGCGCGCTTTGGTAACACCATCAATTCTTAAACCTTTACCTGTATAGCTATAATCCGGCATCACGCCCAGCGTTACTTTAAAATTTGATACGGTACTGCCCGAATGAGCATTCCCGGCCGCAACAAATACCGGCTCCGAGGGTTCGGCATCCAGCTGGACAAGTAAATCGGCAATCAAATTGATAATTTTAACCTCACCCGGCAAATTGATTTTGTCGGCATCATCGCTTGTCTTATGATAGTCGCCATGAGACCCTGTAAAGAACTGAACCACCGGAATCTCCTTCAGATAAAATGAGGTATGATCAGAAGCGCCAACGCCGGAAGAATCAATGGTGTATCTCATACTTTGTTTTTTGGCAATGCCGGGTATCAACTTTCCCCATACCGGACTTGTCCCCCACCCCGAAACCACAATACCCTTGTCGTCCTGCAGCCGGCCTATCATGTCCATATTGATCATCGACGATATTTTATTCAAAGCGACCGTGGGGTTGTTGACAAAATGTTTGGACCCTAATAAACCAAGCTCTTCCCCTGAAAATGCAATGAACAAAAAATTATGCTTCTCCTTCACATCATTCTTTGAAATAAACCGGGCAAGCTCGATGAGCCCTGTTGTTCCGGAAGCATTGTCGTCGGCACCGTTGTGTATTTTATTTTGACTATCCGGCGACAACGAACTCCCCTGAAATCCCTTTCCGAGGTGGTCGTAATG
Source organism: Dyadobacter sp. 32 (assembly GCF_902506755.1). GTDB lineage: Bacteria > Bacteroidota > Bacteroidia > Cytophagales > Spirosomataceae > Dyadobacter. Next base: position 2,597,140 of record NZ_LR735258.1, read on the forward strand.
CGCACCCACAACGATTGTTTTCTCGGCCCCATTATCCAGAAAACCCACTACATTTCTGCCAATGAGCTGGTGCGGATTCCCTTCAACAGAGACCATTACCTGAAATGGCTGAAAGAAACTTCCTTCTGTCCCAGCTGGCTGCAGTCCTGACTCCTCAAACAAACCTGCGATGTAATTAGCAGCCCTGATCTCGCCAAGCGTACCTGTTCCCCGGCCTTCCAGATCATCGGAGGCTAGAAAATTGATATGCTTTTGAATGTCATCCGCCTTAAACCGCTGTCCGTGACAAATCGTAACGGATAACCAAAAAGCGGGCACAAAAAGAAATAATTTATTCACGAATGGATTTTCATTTACCTCCTACAAAACTTCTTTAAGGTCAATTAAAAACTGACGGACGCGATTCAGCCGGTATATCAGCAATTGCGACTCCTCCTTTCTTCGCAATTGCTCCCGTGCACCTTTGATCGTACGCCCCTGTTTTTCTTTCTGGTGCATGATTTTTCTGATCACTTCAATGTCCCGCTCCGTGTAGCGACGACGGTTTCGTCCGTCACGCTTAGGACTTAACTGGGGAAATTTCTTTTCCCAAAAACGTAATGCAGAGGGTTCACATCCCACAAGGGCAGCTACTTCATTTGTGTCATAGTACAATTTTACTGGTGTTTCCATGCGCTTAAGAACGATTTCTGCAAAGATAATCGGCGTTTCGTTAATTATAACAATTCTAAACAAATTAAGTCCGACACTAAATCACTGTCCATTAATGCCCCAATTTTTCCATAAGAATTCGTTAAATTTACCAAAATCAAATAATGCTCGCACAATGGATCAAAAGATTATTGACCTTTTCGATGAATACACCCACAAGCCACTTAGTCGTGACCAGTTTTTGAAACGGCTTGCTAAAATCACCGGGGGGACTGCGGCTGCGCTGGCTTTACTTCCTTTGCTGGAGGTTAATTACGCCAACGCTGCCACGATCAGTGAACAGGATGATAGCCTCATCACTGAAGACATTTCCTATCCGGGAGATGGGGCCACCATGACTGGATACCTGGCCATGCCCAAAACCGCTACGAAAAAAGGTTGTGTGATGGTAATCCACGAAAATCGGGGACTAAATCCCCACACAAAAGATGTGGCCAGGCGAATTGCCAAGGCTGGGTACATCGCTTTGGCGCCTGATGCGCTCGCCCCATTCGGAGGTACGCCCGCTAATGAAGATGATGCCAGGGCCCTGTTCGCAAAGATCTCCGTCGAACAAAACCGTAACAACTTCCTGAAAGGTTTTGATTATCTGCGTACGTTGCCAGCCAGCAACGGCAAATCAGCCTGCGTAGGCTTTTGTTGGGGCGGGGCCTTATCAAACCAACTGGCGGTACATGCTCCCGACCTGAAAGCGGCGGTCGCCTTCTACGGCCGACAGCCAGAGACAGCAGACGTCCCCAGAATAACGGCCCGGGTACAGCTGCACTACGGAGGACTGGATGAAAGAATCAATGCGGGGATTCCTGCTTACGAGGCCGCGCTCAAAGCAAACGGGAAAAAATATGAGATTTTCATTTACGAAGGTGCGCAGCATGCATTTTTAAATGATACTGCACCCACACGTTTTAATCCTGAAGCTGCGAAATTGGCCTGGAGCAGAACACTTCAGATTTTCAAGGACACCATCTCCTGAATCCCGGGTATCCACAATGCTCATTTAGTTCAAAACATTGAAGTAATTCATGTCTGGTATGATTTTTACAAGCAAGTAGTCATACCTGAAAACGATATGGATATTATCATATTTCTGAAAGCGATAGGCAACCTCGTATTTGCGAGCTTAATTTTCCTGGCCATGTTTATGACCACGGTCTTATACCTCATTATGTATATGATTCAGAAGCAAGTAAGGTTACTTCCCAGGATGATTGCGAAGACTCGCTTGCCTGCTTCTGAAATTGTAAACCGTTTCAGGAAATCAGCTTCTGACGTAGCAGAAACTCTAATTGTGCGTTAGTATCCATCACCTTTTGCAGCAATTCCTTATTCTTTAGCCTCAGACTGAATATTTCGTAGGCATTTTTAATTATGATTCTCAATTGCTGCTCGTCCCAGGGTTTATTCAGATAATAGTAGATATGGCCCTTATTTACGGCATCGATCACGGCATTAATATCGGCATACCCCGTCAATAATATACGCATGGGTTCCTTGTACTCTTTCAGCACTTCGATCAAAAACTCCACACCATTCATTTCAGGCATGCGTTGATCGGTAAGAATTACATGAACAGGTTGTGTTTTTAATATTTCGAGGCCGTCCTTTCCCGACATGGCAGTTAGTACCTTAAAGTCCCTTCTAAAAGCTGCTTTAAAGGAATTGAGGTTATTTAATTCATCATCAACGTAAAGTATTGTTATCTGATCGGCGCTTTCCATAATTTCACCACTGATTTGGGGGGAGTAAAGTACATACCTTTTCAGGCGAATCTATTTTTGATTGAAATATAGCAATACTTCTAGTAACATTTTAATTTTTCAATCTAAATATCTAGGTTTGAGTATTAAAACTCTCCTATCTGTAAATTGAACTTTTTGAGGTTACAATTACCTAAGCAAATCACACTCAGACCTTGGGACAAGGCCCTTTGGTTATGTTTGTGTAAAATCTTTTCTTTTTGACAAATAAAGAATTTACCAGCAGGGTATTGTATCGTCATGGTCCTATCATGTTAATCAGCATGTTGCGATCATGTTCTGCCAAACGAGCGAAATTCCGTTACTGAGATAATGGAACATTTCATTTTTCATAGTTTCCGTAAACGGGAACCAGTTTAAAATTATGTCGCCTGGGTACAGCAAGAAATCAATTTATCTTGAATAGAACAAACAGTGTCAGGTAACGCAATTATTTACTCAATAGAATCTTCGCCATGTCCCAAATTTCAGAAGTTGATTATATCTACCGTCCAGTTTTACTCGACAGAACGAAAGAAGGAGGCAGAAAAGCATTTGAGGAACTGGTTCAAATACATTCAGATAAAATAGTTGTCGACCAGTTTCCCAGCCAAAAAAAGGAATTATTTAAAATTCAGCATCCCACTCAGCGACTTTCCCAGGATGATCTCGACAAGCTCTACAACGACTGGAAAGCCGACCTCGATGAGACTACGCAAGGTCTCTGGATCTATTACCCTTGGTCAAACAAGCTGATTCATACGCTTGAAAAGCAGGAATTTATCACCCTTCGCACAAGCAGAAATCAATACAAAATTACCGTCGAAGAACAGAATAGCCTGGCAGGAAAAACGATTGGCATTATCGGCCTTTCGGTGGGTAGTGCCGTAGCCATGAGCATTGCCACCGAACGGGTATGCGGAAGACTCAAACTGGCCGACTATGACGTAATAGAGCTAAGCAATTTAAATCGTCTTAAGACAGGAATACAAAATATCGGCCTGAACAAATGTATCGTTACGGCACGGGAGGTGGCTGAAATAGATCCATTTATTGATATAGAGTGCTTTCTGGAAGGAATTACCCCTGGCAACATAGGCCCGTTTTTGAATGATGGCAGTAAACTAGACATACTCATCGACGAATGTGATGATATAGAAATAAAAATATCCTCCCGAAAACTGGCTAAACAATATGGTATTCCGGTAGTGATGGAAACCAGCGATCGCGGGATGCTTGACGTTGAACGGTATGACTATGAACCCGACCGCCCCGTGTTTCATGGTCTTTTATCTGGTATACCTGACACAAAATTGGAAAAAATAAGCGCTCAGGATAGGATACCTTTGGTAATGCAGATTGTGGATATCGGAAAAAGCTCCTATCGGGCCAGGTTATCGCTGCTGGAAATGGGTCAGAGCATTAATACATGGCCCCAGCTGGCAAGCGCGGTTACCCTGGGCGGGGCAGTGGTAACCGACGTATGTCGCCGGATGTTGTTAAATCAATTTACCGCATCGGGAAGGTTTTATGTTGATCTTGAGCAAATTATTTCAAACCCCAAAGCCACTTGCCCCGAAGTGAATCCATCCATACCCACGTTTAATCTCGACGAAGCCACCCGGATTGCATTATCCGTCCCTTACTTAGCATCGGCGGGCCCACCCACTGAAGATGAAATCACAAAAATAGTGGAAGCGGCTTCCCTGGCGCCATCAGCAGGCAATGATCAGCCCTGGAAATGGCTTTTTCGGGAGGGGCAACTTTACTTGTTTCATGATACTACAAGATCCGGCTCATTCACCAATTTCGGCAACCATGCCTCCGAACTCGCTCTGGGAGCAGCCTATGAAAATGCGATGTTAAAAAGCAGACAGATGGGATTCCAGGTGAAAGGGGAACTATATCCCATGTCAAGGGAGTCAGATCTCGTCGCGGTCATTCGCTTTGGATCACCAGATGTTGATGAAGATTTCAACGTGTACGCCCACGACTTAGCTGACTACATTTACTCCCGATCTACCAACCGACGCCCCGGGGTCCCCATCCCAATCGATGACCTTCATTACGCCATACTGCGGGAAGCAGCCGCGCATGTGCCGGAGGCAGAGCTGCATTTCTTTACAGACCGAGAAGTTATAGACAGAATGGCTCGTGTGGTGGCTGAGTGCGAACTCATTTTAATGCTGAACGAGCGTGGGCATTCGGATTACTTTGAAAGAGACATAAACTGGACCGGCGACACACACAAAAATGACGGTATAAACGTCGGCACTCTAGGCCTTACACCTGCTCAACTCACCGCATTATCCATGTTGAAAGACGAAAAGATAGCCCGGGCTCTCAGATTAATCGGTGGTGGAAATCTCTTTGTAGATGCCACTCATAAGACCATCAGTTCTGCTTCATGCCTCGTACTAATGACCCTGCCAAAAGATACAAAACACAAATTTTTCCTCGGCGGTATAGCCAGCCAACGCTTCTGGTTGCGGGCTGAGCAGCTTGGTTATTCGGTACAGCCCTTAAGTGCTCCCCTATCTATGTTTGCCAGACTGGAAGCAGGCGAGGGTTTCGATTATGATGAAATGGAGAAACTTAAACATCAAAGGAGTATATTTAGGGGTATTACTAATTTTGACAACAATTCAGATGAAATTTTGTTGATAAAAATTACAAGAGCCGATGCACCCGCTGAGAGGACAAAGCGCCTTCCATTGAATGAAATTTTGTTTATGATAAATGACAAAATCTAATGGTAGCGAAAATTAGAGCCTATAAAGCTCCCGACGATGTTGAATCAAGTCTTCGATATATTGACGGGCATAGAAAAGTACTGGAAGCCTACGGCGTCAAGCAGGTTACCTCCGCGAGTCACGATTGGTTGTACGATAAAAATACCTATGTTATCATTGTGGAATCTGAAAATGGAGATAAAATATACGGAGGCGGGCGAATTCAGATCAGAAGTGTGGAGATGAAGCTTCCAATGGAAGGTGCGATTGCAAAAATTGACGATCGTATTTACGGTTATATGGATGTCTTTGAAGAACAACGAATTGCGGAGTTCTGCGGCTTGTTTAACTCCAAAGAGGTAGCAGGCTTTGGAATTGGCAGTATTTTTTTAGGCCGTATAGGTGTGGCGATTAGCTTACAAACAGGTGTCCAGCAGTTGCTTGCTCTTTGTTCCCCACCAACCCTGAGGCAGTGTTTGCGAATTGGTTTTGAGATAATTCGTGAGATGGGGCACAATGGTGCCTTTTATTATCCCAAAGAAGGCCTCATTGCTACTGCCATCATTGTAAAGGATCTGAAAGATCTGCCATACGCCAAGGAAGAAGAAAAGGAACGTATATTTGATCTGAGAACCAACCCGGTTCAGTACGCGATTGAAAATGGCCCCAAAGGTGAAATAGGGATATATTATGACCTGGATATAAAACTTTGAAATGTACAAGCCCCTCTATTCATGCATTTTATTACTAGTTCTTTTACTCGCTTCCAGTAAGGTTTCGGGGGAGCCGGTTCGGTTTACGGAAGGTTCTGTTTTAATTAGCAAATACCTGGAAATCTATGAGGACAAAAGCAACAATCTTGGTATTGATCAGATCGTAAACGTCAAAGGTTTTCAGCAGAGCAAGCAAGAAACACCCAATATGGGTCTAAGCCAGTCTACTTTCTGGATCCGGTTTACGGTAGAGAATCACTCCAATAGATCCCTCATCTACCTCGAATTGGCACACCCCCTCATCAATTCATGTGAATTATATAAGATAAACGGCTCTACCATCCCCCGAGAGTCCATTAAGCAAACTGACGTTTTTACCAAACGTTCAGTACTTTACCAGAATATTGTATTAAATCTTAAGCTGGCCAGGGGATCCTCAACGCAATATTATCTTAAAATCAAAGGTTCGAATCAGGTTATCTTCCCGCTCATTCTGCGTGACCAGGAGAATTTTTCAGAATATTCACTGCTAAGTGAGTCGATCAATGGTTTTTTTGCGGGCATTATTCTGGTCATGGTGCTCTACAATCTATTTATCTATTTTTCGACCCGCGACAAAAGTTACCTATTTTACGTGCTCTACGTGCTCTCCGTCGGGTTAGCGCAAATCGCCCTTTCAGGCTATGGGTTTAAATACCTTTGGCCAAGTTTCCCGGGTTTTAATTCCGTATCTACCATTTGGTTTTCAGGCATAGCTGGCATCTTCGCTATGCTTTTTGTCAAAAATTTTCTGCAGCTCTCCGAGAGATGGCCATTCGGAATTCATATTCTGAATTTGAATATGATACTATACTCGTCCACATTTCTGTTGAACCTTGCCGGTTTTGAACTCCTTAGCTTCCGTGCGGTTGACATTGCCGGCGGAGTTGGCTCGCTAGGCCTGCTGATCATCGGAATCAAACTTTCCAATGAAGGTTATCGCCCTGCGAAGCTTTTCTTACTTGCCTGGACACTTTTTCTCTTTGGATTGGTGCTTATGGTTCTCCGGAATATAAACGTTCTACCTTACAACACCTTTACTACCTACACGATGCAGCTGGGCTCAATTCTCGAAGTCGTACTGCTTTCAATCGCCCTTGCAGATAAAATAAACATCTTCAAAAAAGAACGTGAAGAATCCCAGGAGGAAGCACTTAGGATTTCGAAGGAAAATGAAAGAATCATTCGTGAGCAAAATATATCACTGGAAGGGAAAGTGAGGGAGCGTACCACCACCTTGTTGAAAACAAACGAAGAATTAAACGACACGCTCAATCAACTGAGAGATGCGCAATCCCAACTGATCGAATCAGAGAAAATGGCCTCTCTCGGACAATTGACGGCGGGTATCGCGCATGAGATCAATAATCCCATCAACTTTGTAAGTTCAAACATCAAGCCGCTTAGAAGGGACATCGACGACCTGATACAAATACTGGACTCCTATGAGGATATTACTCAGACCAATTCCCTGGAGACTATGCAGGAAAAGCTGGTGAAGGCTGAAAGGCTAAAAGAGGATCTTGATCTGAATTACCTCAAAACGGAACTGGATATGCTCCTGAAGGGAATGGAGGACGGGGCCACCAGAACCGTTGAAATCGTAAAAGGTTTAAAGATTTTTTCACGCCTGGACGACACCGATCTGAACCAAATAAATATCAACGAAGGGCTGGAATCAACACTTGTTCTCTTAAACTATCAGTTGGGAAATGTGTCCGTTGTAAGGGATCTGGGAAACATTCCGAGTATTGAGGGTTACGGCGGGAAACTGAATCAAGTGTTCATGAACATACTTACAAACTCCATCTATGCGTTGAATAAAATGCCAAAAGGCGCAAAGCCACCGACAATCTGGGTTAAAACATATACGCTGGATGAACAAAATGTTATAATTTCACTGCGAGATAATGGAACTGGAATGGAGCCTGAGGTAAAGGCTAAAATATTCAATCCATTTTTTACGACCAAAGACGTAGGTGAGGGCACCGGGCTGGGACTTTCCATTGTATTTAAAATTATAGAAGTCCATCACGGAACTATTGAAGTGAATACGGAACTGGGCGTTGGAACAGAATTTTTAATTACACTTCCAATAAAAAGGTGAATAGCCTAACCCTGCACTATGACCGATAAGAAAGCCAAAATTCTGTACGTGGACGATGAAGAAAATAACTTAATCTCATTCAGAGCTTCATTCCGAAACTCGTATCAGATAAGCACAGCCATTTCGGTTGCTCAGGCTGAGGAGTTGTTATTAAAGGAAACGTTCCAGGTCATTTTAGCCGACCAGCGAATGCCGTTCATCACCGGCGTTCAGTTTTTTGAGCAAATTCGTGACAAGTACCCTGATCCGCTACGGATATTAATTACAGGATATACAGATATCAATGCGGCCATTGATGCAATTAACAAAGGTGAAGTTTTCAGGTTTCTGAACAAGCCGTGGGATCCCGATCTGGTGGAGCGTGTTATCAATCAGGCGATTGAGATTTATCGCACACGTACCGAATTGAGACAGAGAAACATAGAACTTGAAAAAGCGTACGAAGAGCTGGACAAATTTGTTTACAGTGCCTCGCATGATTTAAGGGCACCACTCATGTCTGTCTTAGGCATTACGAATCTTGCGTTGATGGAGACGGATGTACAGTCTCAGAACGAGTATCTTGAACTCATCCGTCAATCGGTCAAGAAACTGGACATTTTTATAATTAACATCATCGATTACTATAAAAATGCACGGGGCCAGGCTCAAATTAGCGAGATCGATTTTAACCAGCTGATAAATGAAGTATGCGTCTCCATTCAATTTCTGCCGGAGTATGGCAATATTAAGATACAATCAAGCGTCACACCCGGAGTCAGTTACAAGTCGGATCTGATCAAACTCAGAATCATTTTTAATAATCTCATCACCAATGCGGTTAAATTCCAGGACCGGTCAAAAAGTACTTCCTACCTCAATATTGTTGTTGAGATAGATAAAGAGGCGCTGAAAATAAGATTCGAAGACAACGGCATTGGCATTAAGGAAGACGATCTGGATCGGATTTTTAAAATGTTTTATCGGGCCGATGTGGTTAACAGCGGATCTGGAATTGGATTATACATTGTAAATGAAGCCGTTAAAAAACTTGAAGGGAATATTACGGTTACCTCGCAAGTTGGAGAGGGAAGTATTTTTGAGATAACCATTCCTTCTATTTAAAACTACAACGTTATGCCAGCCCCTTATCATTTCATCTTAATCGACGACAGCAATTTCGACTTATTCATTTACGAAAAATTGATAGTAAAAAGTGGAATTTCAGCTTCGATAAAACCTTTTAATTCAGCCCGCCTTGCCCTGGAATATATCATAAAGGAGGAATCTACACTTCCCAAATCTGTTGTACTGCTTGATCTTCAACTACCGGGAATGAATGGTTTTGAGTTTATAGAACAGTTCCATCTTGTATCTCAGGACCTGAAAGATAAGCTAAGTATTTTTATGCTTTCCTCTACCATTGATAACAATGATATTGAAAGAGCGCGTGTCAGTCCGTACATCATTGATTTGCTTTCCAAACCACTTGAAATGCCCTTGCTGCAAGCTAAACTTACTGAGATATGAGTAATACTTCATTCCGGATTTGAGTTATTTTTCCCGACACGATCCCTAAATTTCATCTGCAAATTATATCTGCCCATCATGCTACTTGCTCTGTTCAATATATTCAAAGGCCGCTTTTCAAAAGAAGCCATTAACGAAGCCAAATCCAATGACAACCGGATGTCGCGTCAGGAAGCGCTCCAGCAAATGCGAAACATTGCCAGCAAACGTGTAAAAAAGGCTAACTAACAGCCATCTTGTCCGTAATAGGCATTATTCCCGTGCTTGCGGAAATAATGCTTATCAATCAGGCTTTGTTTAATGGTTGGCGTGGCGGGATCAATCTGTAAAGTCAGAAACGCCATTTTGGCCATTTCCTCCAGCACCACCGCATTGTACACCGCCTTTGCCGGATCCTTACCCCAGGTGAAGGGCCCGTGACAGGCCACAAGAACCATTTCCACTTCTTCGGGACTGAGCAATTGCTTCCTAAAAAGGTCCAGTATCTGGTGCCCTGTTTCTAATTCATAGTTACCCTTTATCATTTCGTCGCTCATTACCTCAGTAACCGGCACCGCAGACACCATGTGATCCGCGTGGGTAGTTCCCATATTGGGTATTTCCCGCATGGCTTGTGCCCAGGCCACTGCATAAGTCGAATGGGTATGGCATACTCCGCCGATAGTGGGGAAATTTCGATATAAAACGATATGCGTTGCTGTGTCGGATGAGGGACGCATGACGCCTTCTATCACCGTATTATCCAGATCCAGTATGACAATATCATCTACTTTCAACCTGTGGTAGGGCACCCCACTGGGCTTGATGCCAACGACTCCCGCCTGGCGGTCAATACCGCTTACGTTTCCGAATGTCACGATAGCCAGAGATTCCCGGGTTATCTCCATGTTTGCCTCGTAAACCTGCTCTTTCAGATATGTGTATTTAGACATGAAATATGGTTAAAATCGTTACAGTTATGGCCAAGGGGTACGGAGCAGAGCTTTAAGGGTTAGCTGATGAAGGGTTAACCAGCCAAAGGTCAACACTCCATCCTCCTTCCTCCATTCTGGTTCCCCTATTTAAACCCCGCCTCGCTCCATCTCAGTTCATTTTTCAGCTGGCGTAAGTGGGTATTTTCATCAATGACAACCAATTCTGTACCCACCATTTCTGCGAAGGACTCCATGTGGTCAACAGTCAGATTTTGACTGTACACCGTGTGATGCGCTCCGCCTGCATAGATCCAGGCTGCACAGCCCGTCGGCATATCCGGCTCGGGCTTCCAGAGTACCCGCGCTACCGGTAGCCTCGGCAGGCTCTCCTCCGGCTCTACCGCCTGCACTTTATTCACTAAAATCCGAAATCGGTTACCCATATCTACCAGAGAAACGTTAATCGCCGGCCCTGAGGGTGCATTGAACACAAGACGGACAGGATCTTCTTTGCCTCCGATGCCCAGCGGGTGAATTTCACACGAGGGCTTACCGGAGGCAATACTCGGACAAATTTCCAGCATATGCGCCCCCAATACCAGATTGTTGGTAGGATTGAAATGATAAGTATAATCTTCCATAAATGAATTACCTCCGGATAGCCCTGCTCCCATTACCTTAAGAGCCCTGACCATTGCTGCGGTTTTCCAGTCGCCTTCACCCGCATATCCGTAACCGGCCTCCATCAGTCGCTGCGAACCGATTCCAGGCAATTGTTTCATCCCGTGAAGATCTTCGAACGTGTTGGTATAACCTTTAAAATTCCCGTCTTCCAAAAAGTACTTCATCCCCAGTTCAATGCGCGCCGCATCACAGAGGGAATTGTGGCGATCTGCATTCCTTCTCAGAGAATCCGTGAGCGTGTAAAGACGTTCGTAATCTTTGCATAGATCCGTTACTTCGGCATCAGTGACCTGATCGATCACTTTTACCAGATCGCCTACGGCATAGGTATTCACCGAAAAACCAAAGGCCATTTCCGCAGCCACCTTATCACCATCCGTCACGGCCACCTCCCGCATGTTGTCGCCAAATCTTACAAACCGGGCGCCAAACATATCATAGCGAGCAGCCGCAACCCGAGTCCAGTCCCCTACCGAGGCCGCAATATCTTGCTGCTGCCAGTGCCCAACAACTACTTTACGGTTCAGCCGCATACGGGTCATCATAAATCCAAACTCTCTGTCGCCATGGGCAGATTGGTTCAGGTTCATAAAATCCATGTCGATCGTGGACCAGGGAATATCCCTGTTGAATTGTGTGTGCAGATGAAGCAGGGGTTTTTGCAAAATATGCAATCCTCTTATCCACATTTTTGCAGGAGAAAATGTGTGCATCCAGGCGATGATACCAATACAATTTTTAGCCACGTTGGCCTCCTGAATGAGCTTATAGATCTCGTCGGAAGATTTTAAAACAGGCTTGAACACCACCCCTACCGGAATAGCCTGGGATTGATCAAAATGCTGGCTGATAATCAGTGAATGCTCGTCTACCTGACGCAGCGTGTCCTCTCCATACAAATCCTGGCTTCCCGTAACAAACCAGACTTCAAATTGCTTTAAATCCAACATGTACAAATAGTTAAATTATATTTTTTTGATTCCCGAGTACCTTGGCTGTTGTACGCGCAAAGCTGTCATCTCTGGTATTTGTTAAACTCCTTGTTCCACAAACGCACCCGTCTTTAAATATTTTTGATACAAAACCTGGTATATTTTTGCAATGTCCTCACGAGGGTGGTACACGGCGTCAAATCCCGAACTCATGGCCAACTGCGCTTCTGCCAGTGTTAGATTAATTCCCGCCGCCACCGAGGCAAACATGGCCGCACCCAGTGCGCAGGCTTGTTCCGAGGCAGCAACTCGGATGGGCATATTCAGTACATCAGAAAGCGTTTGCATCACAAATGGCGATTTTTTGGCTACCCCGCCTATGGCAATGACATCATGTATGGGCACACCTTCGCTCCGGAAACGTTCAATAATATTTTTTGATCCGAAAGCAGTAGCCTCGACCAGGGATTTGAATATTTTCGCTTCATCGCTGGCAAGATCCAAACCCATTAACGCGCCTTTCAAGGTATGATTGGCATCCGGAGTACGCCTCCCATTCATCCAGTCAATGGCGATAATGTCTTCCTCAGTTACCGGGATGGCCCCGGCACGCTCCGCCAAATGCGGTATGAGCTTTACTGCTAACTCCTTGGCCACTGGTTCCCCAAGCAATTCCCTGACCGGATTGGTAATGAGTCGGGCAAACCAGGCATAAATATCTCCGAAAGCCGATTGCCCTGCCTCCATGCCCAGCATTCCGGGCACGATTGACCCATCCACCTGACCGCAAATACCTTTAATCAATAAATGCGAAACCTCTTCATTCGGCGCCACAAGCATGTCACACGTGGAAGTGCCAATAACCTTGCAAAGTGAATAGGGTTCTATCAATGCGCCCACGGCACCCATATGTGCATCAAAAGCGCCCACGCCGATTATCACATCGTCGGGGATTCCAAGCCTGGCCGCCCAGCCCTTGGAAATCACCCCCATGGGAGCGTCCGATGTTTCGGTTGCGTAAAAAAGCTTACCTCTGAGTCCGGCAAGCAGTGGATCCAGTGCGGCAAAAAACGTCTCTGGTGGTAACCCGTCAAATTCTGGATGCCACAATGCTTTATGCCCCGCCGCACACCTCGACCTTTTGATGGTGAGCGGATCCGTATTTCCGGTCAGCTCAGCCGAAATCCAGTCGCAATGCTCCATCCATGAAAATGCGTGCTGTCTTACAGCTACATCAACCCGCAGAGTACGCAGTATTTTTGCCCAAAACCATTCAGAAGAATAAACCCCTCCGACATATTTGGTGTAATCCACAGGCCAGGTGCGGGCCAGCTTATTGATCTCATCTGCTTCCTGATTGGCGGTATGATCCTTCCATAGAATAAACATAGCATTTGGATTCTCAGCAAACTCCGGAAGCAGTGATAACGCCGTGCCATTCCGATCCACCGCCACAGGTGTAGATCCGGTCGTATCCACCGAGATACCTCTGACCCCTTTCCTTACCTCCTCCGGTGCCTGATCCAGGGCAGACAAAACCGCACTTTCAAGCCCCTCGATGTAGTCGAGCGGATGCTGGCGAAATTGAGAAACCGAGGCGTCGCAAAACTTTCCGGCCTTCCAGCGGGTATATTCATGAACGGCGGTTCCGGCCTGCTCCCCCGTTCTCGCATTAACTATGAGCGCACGAACCGAATCCGTGCCAAAATCAATGCCTATTACGTATTCATTTGCCATTTCAGGGTTGAGAATTTTATTGGGATAAAATCAAACTGTTTTACATTGATCCGATAACAAATATAAGGAAATTTATTTATAGTGTTATTCTGACACAATCTTTTACAACCGGAAATTGAAACATTCAGATGATAAAAATGTCAGATTTCGTTTTAATTCATCATGGAATCTGGCATAAAATTCCAGAATGAATGAAAATTCTCCTTGTATTTCCTTATGTCCAGCTTGTACAAGGTCGCCTTTCTGGTGGTGGAATAGGCATCCTTCAGGCCCGTGTCAATCAGTAAGCCGGTGGAAAGAAGTTTTCTGCTAAAATTTCTCCGGTCAATAGGCATGTTGTAAATCGCTTCATACAATTTCTGAAGCTGGGGAATCGTAAACCTTTCGGGCAACAGCTCGAACCCAATAGGATGTAAAGCCGCCTTGTAGCGAAGGTGTTCGATGGCCTGAATGACCATTTGATTATGATCAAAAATAAGTGACGGCCTTTTATCCAGGCCGATCCAGGAAGCATGATGTAACCTCATCGCCTCCTCATCATGATCTGCAATATTGATCAATGCAAAAAACACAACGGAAACGGTTCTTGCAACCGGATCTCTGTCGATATTGCCATAAACGCCTAGTTGCTCTACATAAATATTTTTCAATCCTGTAAGATCATAAAGTATGCGGGTGGCACCATCCTCCAGATTTTCCGCGGCGTCCAGAAATCCTCCCATCAGAGACCACTTCCCCCGCTCCGGCTCAAAATTTCGCTTGATAATCAGCAGATTGATTTCTTTTCCATCAAAGCCAAAGATGATACAATCAATTGCAAGGTGAATGTCTGATACCGGATAACTGGTCATTGAAAACTTTTTACGTAGGGCTGTAAGTTAAACATTTACGCAAATCTAGCGGACATATATTTTAATCAATAGATTCCCATACGCTATTAATCGGTGATGCCAGTTCACAATAGCCAGGCCCTAATCATTACCTGCCACTACATCACCCGAAGATCTGTTATATTTTTGTTATCAAAGTAAAAAAAAGCGGCGGATTACTTAATCTATAAATTCGGCATTAAGTCAAAAATTAGATTGAATTTTGTAAAAAAGTAGTCCAACTTTACAGGAAAAAGGATTCAGAAATAACTGTTATGACCGAAACCTATATCACTCTTTCTGACGAGCACATTTTGTCGATGATTTGTGATAATCATGATCAATCGGCATTTTCTGAGCTTTATGATCGTTACTTCCGCATATTATTTAATTACACTTACAGCAAGGTTAACGACGAGTTTACGGCACAGGAAATTGTTCAGGAACTGTTTGTGAGCATCTGGCAGCAGCGAAACCGGAGCATTGCCAACGGATGCCGTCCGTATCTTTTTTCGATGGCCAAAAATCTGATCATTTCTCATTATCGAAAAGAACTCACCCGTCAGCGGCACTACAATCAGTGGGAGGCGCATCATCTCCATTCCACGCTGGCCGCGGATCAGCAAACGCTCACCAGTGATCTTCAGGCGCACTACGAAGAGGGACTTCACCTGCTTCCTCCTAAATGCAAGGAAGTATTTATCCTGAGCAGACAAGGGCATTCCAACCGGGAAATCGCCTGTCAACTGGATATTTCGGAAAAAACCGTGGAACAGCATGTTACCAAGGCGCTTCGCGTTCTGAAGGAATATTTAAAGGAACATTTCGCCTACCTGTTTCTGCTACTACAGATTTTTTAAACTTTTTGAAGGCCCGACTAAGGGTTGACCCTTTGGCGTGCGACTTAGCATTTAAACACAAGCTAAGTTTATGCCCCCATCTGAAATATCCCCCTTCCTGCTCGACAAATACCTGCAAAATCAATGTACCGACTCCGAGAAGGAACTGGTTGAAGCCTGGTATGCCTCCATCACGACTTCGCAAAATTACCTTGACAAGCTTACGGAGGCGGAACGGCGTTTGCTAAAACAAGGGACTTTTGAAAGGATCCAGATGAAGATTACCTCCCAGGAATCAGTCCCTGCAAAAAAAATTCCCTGGGGCTGGATTTCTGGCATTGCCGCAACGATTATCCTGGCAGTTGGACTCTATTTCCAGCAATCGCCCTCCACTCCCCCAGAAGCTGCCAGTTTGGAAACACATGATGCTGCCGGGAGTCGTGCATTGCAGAATTTCACCAATCATGAGCCAAGGATTGTTATGCACACACTACCCGATGGCAGCACCGTGTGGATGCACACCGAAGCATCGATTTCGTATCCGCCACAATTTGATTCCGATAAACGCACGGTTGCTTTTACAGGAGAGGGATTTTTTGATATAAAAAAAGACAAAAATCGCCCATTTTCAATCGCAAGCGGTGAAATGGTGATCAAGGTTTTGGGAACGAGTTTCAATGTTCAGGCTTCTGCGGCTAAAAAAGTATTTCAGATCTCAGTGGTGACAGGAAGTGTGGAAGTGACCGCACCAAATGACAAGCTTGAAGACCAGTTGGTGGTATTAAAACCGCAACAACAGGCATTTTTCGAACCCGCATCAAAACGATTGAGAGTTAGCCTGATTCCGATTTCTGAAAAAAGGGAAATTTATCAACCTATCACGGTAACATTCCGGGAAACGCCGTTAAATCAGGTCATTGCACAGCTTCAAAAAAAGTTTAATACCGAGATCGTTCTGTCCAATCCCGAGATGGCCACTTGCCTGGTCAACGCTGATTTTGAACAACAGTCACTTCCCCTGATTATGGAAATGCTCTGCACATCACTCGAAGCCCGGTATACCATGACCGAAAAGACCATTCATCTCGATGGCATGCCGTGCGACTAACAGCTTCAATTTCAATACATCCGATGATTTTTTATTATTCTTTTCACCAAACCTTTAACAGCTGAATTATGAAAGAGTAAAAATCTACAAACAAAAAAACCGGGCGTGTACCACCACGACCCGGCCAAACTTTCCACCCAATGCGTCGTACCACCGACCCAAAGCGTGATTTATCAAACAGTGATCAAACTATAAGACAATCAAAATTATGCAAAATTCAATACCTAACAAGCCTTTAAACTGGCAAAAGATTATGCAAATCGGATTGCTACAATGGATATTGGCGATAATACTTGCGGGCGCAGGCTATGCAAAAAGTACCTCGGCCCAGTCGATTCTAAGTAAAGATTTGACATTACAGCTCGACAACGTCACACTCAAAGAAGTGCTGGAACAGATACAGGAAAAGGCAAACACAAAATTTGTATACAGCAGCCGGATAACCCTGAAAGAAAAAGTATCCCTGGATATCAAAAACCAAAAACTATCCAAAGTTCTGGATCAGCTTTTGGTCCCACGTGGCATCAACTATAAGGTGATCAACGACCAGATCGTACTGGCCCGATTGAAACAAGTCAAAGCAGCGTCCAGCGTGATTGCACCGGACGCATCCATGGCTTCAACGCTGAGCCCTCTCGAGTACAGATTAAGAGGAACCGTCATTGCATCCGATGGACTGGGTTCGCTACCAGGTGTAAGTGTCGTGTTAAAAGGCACATCGCAGGGAACCACAACCGACAGTAAAGGAAGTTTTGAACTGGATATTCCAAAAGAAGAATCGGTGCTGGTTTTCAGTTTTGTAGGATACATTTCGCAGGAAATTGTGGTAGGCAACCGGACCTCGCTGCAGGTGACACTTGTAGCCGATAATAAGGCTCTTGAGGAACTCGTGGTGGTAGGTTATGGTACTCAAAAGAAGGTTAATCTCACCGGCGCGGTAAGCCAGGTACAGGCCAAAGACCTGGAAAACAGGCCACTGAATAACATGTCTCAGATCCTGCAGGGAATGGTGCCCAACCTGAATATTACATTTGGTACAGGCCAGCCCGGGCAGGGCGGAAACCTCAACGTCCGCGGAGAGACATCCATCAATGGAGGTGGTCCGCTGGTACTTATCGATGGTATCCCCGGAGACATCAACCGTATTAATCCGAATGACGTAGAAAGTGTATCTGTATTGAAAGATGCCGCTGCTTCGGCCATATATGGCGCACGTGGTGCCTTCGGCGTAATATTGGTTACGACCAAAACGGCAAAAAGCGGAAAGACTACAGTTTCATACAGTAACAATTTTGGCTGGTCAAAACCTACGGTGAATACCAACTTCATGACCAACGGCTATGATCACACGAGGATCAACGACGAAGCTTTCAGGAGAGCCACCGGTAACACTTACACACGCTATTCAGAAGAAGATTACAAAGAGCTGGAAGCCCGTCGCTATGACAAAACGGAAAACCCGGCCCGGCCCTGGACCGTGGTAAAAAATGTAAATGGAAAAGACATTTACAATTACTACGGAAATTATGACTGGTGGAACACGCTGTTCAACATGACCGAACCATCCCGCCAGCATAATCTGAATCTCTCAGGAGGCACGGATAAGATCAACTATTATTTGTCCGGTGCAGTGTATGAAAAAGAGGGAATCATGCGGATCAACACCGACAAATTCACTTCATACAGCCTTAGAAGCAAGATCAACGCCCAGCTTACACCCTGGCTGAAAGTGAGCAACAACACCCAGTACTTCGACTCGAAATACAAATACCCGGGATTGGAGGGTGGTGCGAATGCCAACTTCGTAGCGATCACGGTGCACGCCATGCCCGCTTATGCGCCGCGCAATCCCGATGGGACGGCAACTTACAATACACTTAAAAACAACTATTCAATCGGAGACGGACTTTTCGCAAACCTGCTGAAAGGTGTTGCCGGTGGCGAGAAAAAAGTCCACGAGCTCACGACGATCAACTCCGTTACCATCGACTTCACCAAAACCTGGAATCTGGTTGCAAACCACTCCTATTCGTTTTACATCGCCGATGACTGGTACCGCTCCGCAGTAGCGCAATACTCCATCCAACCCGGAATACTCACTACGGTTCCTAACTACAACACAGACCAATTAAAAAAGACGTTATGGTTCGACCCCAGTAATGTGGTCAATGTGTTTTCTTCTTTCAATCATACCATTGGAAAGCACTACCTGGGTGCCACAGCAGGTATCAACTCCGAGTCTAAAAAACATGAGCGGCTGTATGGTGCACGTAAAAACCTGCTTTCCGAAAGTCTTAACGATCTGAACCTGGGTACGGGTGAACAGCTTTCTGGTGGCGACTCTTACCAGTACGCGTTGTTTGGCGCATTTTTCCGCGTGAATTACGACTACCTGGGCAAATACCTTTTCGAAGTAAACGGCCGCTATGATGGTACCTCCCGGTTTGGAGAAGGCAAACGTTACGGATTCTTTCCTTCCGTGTCGGCAGGATGGCGTATCAGTGAAGAGAACTTTTTTGAACCGGTTCGCGGGGTTGTCAACAACCTTAAGATCAGGGCATCATACGGAACACTGGGTAATCAGCTGCCTTCCAACAACAACTCTGCAAGTTATTATCCATACCTGCCGCTGATGCCAACCGCACAGTCGAGCTGGATCAACAATGGTCAGAAAATATATTATGTTAACAGTCCGAATCCTATTTCTCCGTTCCTGACATGGGAAAAAGCCACCACGTCTAACCTGGGACTGGATGCAGATCTCTTGAAAAACAGGCTTAATCTTTCATTGGATGCCTACATCCGAAACACAACGGACATGCTGGTACCCGGACAGGTGGTGCCGGCTACATACGGCGCCGGCGTGCCAACCGAAAATGCGGGTGATCTGCAGACGCGTGGGTTCGAACTGGCCATTGCATGGAGAGACCAGTTCAAACTGGCAGGTAAGGCGTTTTCGTACAATGCTTCGTTCGTCCTGTCTGATTCCAAGTCAAAAATCACTAAATATTCGAACCCGAACAAAATACTCTCCAATTACTATGTCGGACAGACCATCGGGGAAATGTGGGGCTATTCAATGGACGGTTATTTCAAAACCAACGAAGAAGCTCAGGCATATAAGGTAGATCAGGCGCTGGTAAACAAGCAACGTTTGAGCGCACCAGGCGACTGGAGTAAACTTCAGGCGGGTGACATCAAGTTTATTGACACGGATGGCAACGGCAAAATCGATCAGGGAGCCAACACCCTTGCAAACCATGGCGACTTGAAAATTATTGGCAACAACAGAGCACGGTTCCGGTACGGTCTGAATCTGGGAGCATCCTGGAACGGCTTCGACCTTTCGGCACTTGCACAGGGCATCATGCGCAAAAACTGGTACCCCGGCGCAAACGCTGACAAATTCTGGGGCCCGTACTCCCGTCCCTATTACTCCTTTATTCCGGAAGACTTTGAAAAAGATATCTGGACACCCGAAAATCAGGATGCGTATTTCCCTGTGCTAAGAGGTTACACCGCTTTGAACGGCGGGGGTGATTTGAATGCGCCAAATGACAGGTACATTCAGAATGTGGGCTATTTGCGCCTAAAAAATATAGTCGTAGGCTACACCTTACCGGAGCAACTTACCAAGAAAATACGGGTTCCAAGAGCCAGGATTTATGTAAGCGGAGAGAATTTGCTGACTTACACGCCGCTAAGATCCAAGTATATCGACCCGGAACAATTTGACGGAGATGCTACGAACGGGAGGACATATCCATTGTCCAAAACAATTTCAGCCGGCCTGAACCTGACATTCTAATCCGATTTGTTCTAAAAAACAAAAAGACATTCATATGAAAAAGTACATATTCACCTTACTGACGGCCATTTCCCTGATCTCCTGTGATCTTAACAGACTACCGTTGGACGCCATTGCGCCGGAAACATTTTTCAATACTGAAAATGATCTACTGCTTTATACAAACTCATTCTACAATATGCTTCCCTCTGCCGAAGATATATACAATGAGGATGTTGATAATGTTGTCAAAAATAGCCTCCGTGATGAGCTGCAAGGCACCCGGATCATACCGACCAGCGGTGGCGGATGGAGCTGGGGATCACTGCGCAATATCAATTACTTTCTGGACAATTCAGGAAAATGCCCCGATCCGAAGGCAGTGGCCAAATACAATGGTATGGCGAGGTTTTTCCGGGCATATTTCTACTTCGGCATGGTGAAACGTTTCGGAGATGTTCCCTGGTATTCCCATGCTATTGAAATAAACGATCAGCAAATGCTGACCAAAGCACGTGATCCCCGTGTGATGGTAATGGATTCGGTGCTGGCGGACCTGGACTACGCTATTGCAAACCTGGACGCCTCCCGGCAGGTAAGTGTGATCACCAAATGGACTGCTCTGGCACTCAAATCCCGGATCGGTCTTTATGAAGGAACTTTCCGGAAATACCATCCGGAGTTCAACCTGGCCGGCTCGGACAAATTCCTGGATGCCAGTATCTCGGCAGGTGAAGCGCTGCTGAAAAGCGGCTACACCATCTACAAATCGACCCCTTCCACCGCTTATCAAAAGCTCTTTGCATCGGACAATGCCATCATGGATGAAGTAATTCTTTCTCGGGATTTCAGTGATGAATTACAGGTATACCACAACCTGAACTATTATACCATGACGGCCTCATACGGTAAGCCTGGGCTGGAAAAGAAGTTGGTAAACAGTTATCTCATGGCCGACGGCTCGCGCTTTACCGACCTAAAAGGGTATGAAACGATGCAGTTTTACGACGAAGTTCAAAACCGTGATCCCAGACTAACCCAAACGATTCGGACACCCGGCTACACCCGCATCGGCGAAACCACCCCGCTGGTACAGGAGTTCGGAGCTACGGTCACAGGTTATCAGCTGATCAAATTTGTGTCGGCTCCCAAGTGGGATACCTTCAACAAGGATATCACAGACATGCCGATTTTCAGATATGCAGAAGTACTGCTCAATCTGGCCGAAGCAAAAGCTGAAAAGGGAACATTAACGCAGACGGATCTGGATGCAACCATCAAGTTGATTCGTGATCGTGTGGGGATGCCAAACATCAACCTGACCTCCGCCAACACCTCACCCGACCCATATCTTGCCAAACAATACACAAAGGTATCAGGCAGCAATGCCGGTGTGATCCTGGAAATACGTCGCGAAAGGCGAATCGAACTGGTGATGGAGAACTTCTTTCGCTGGGATGATATCGTTCGCTGGAAGGAAGGTCTGCTGCTGACCCAACCCTACAAAGGAATGTATTTCCCTGGTCCCGGTAGTTATGATTTCGATAAAAACGGCAAAATTGATCTGGTCATTTATGAAGGAACCAAACCCGTAGTAGAAGGTGCACAGCTCTTGAAACTGGGCAGTGAGATTTTGCTGGAAAACGGCAACAAAGGCGGAAATATTGTAGTGAATGGCCACATCAACAAGAAATGGGACGAAACCAAAGACTACCTTTATCCTATTCCCACACAGGAGCTCTTGTTGAACACCAACCTGACACAGAATCCTAGCTGGAAATAATTGGTTCGAAACCGTGTCGAACACAGAGTAACCAGTTCACTGTGTCAAAATTGTGAATTGGTTACCTTTTCAATAAAAGTAACTATTCCTAAATCCTTAAAACTATGCTTTCAGACAGACGGGCTTTCCTTGAAAAAATGTCTCAGGTGGGCGCACTTACCCTGCTCCCTCTTTCCACCACACTGGCAAATGACCAAGCATTGCCAGCCGTAGATGAAAAAAACCATTTTGTAGTGGGCCCCTATCTGCAGAATCTCGGCACCAATGATGTGACTGTGATGTGGATCACGCATAAAAATTGCTTCAGCTGGGTAGAATATGGGGCCGGTACCTATACCAGCAAAAGAGAATTCGGCTACAACAATGGTTTGATCGAAGCCAATAACCGGATCAACAAGATCACCATCAGCAATCTGAATCCCGGCACGGATCACAAATATCGGATTGTGTCCACAGAGATATTGGGCTACAAAGGATCAAAAGTTGAGTTTGGCGAAACCATCACGAGTCCTATGTATGGCTTTAAGACCCCCGGAGGGAACGATGAAGAGTTCAAAATGGTGGTTTTCAACGACATCCACGACCGTCCGCAGATCATCCCCCAATTACTCTATCGGCATGGCTACTCAGGTAATAAGCGTGATTACGATTTTGTGGTTTTCAATGGTGACTGTTTCGACTGGGTTACAGAAGAAGCACAAATGGTAGACCACCTGATCAAACCCTCCGTTGACATTTTTGCCTCAGAATTTCCATTCATCTTAACGCAAGGCAATCATGAATGTCGGGGTAGCTTTTCCAGACATATTCCAAAATATTTCGCCTACCCCAACGACAAATACTACTATTCATTCCGACGTGGCCCCGTACATTTCCTTGTGCTGGATTCGGGTGAAGACAAAACGGACGACAGCGTTGAATACGGCGGTCTTTCTGCATTTGACCGATATCGGGAAGAACAGAAGAAGTGGCTTGAAAAAGAAATTGAGACAGAGGCTTTCAAAAAAGCGCCTTTCCGGGTTTTACTGATACATATTTCGCCCTGGCACTCCGGCGACTGGCACGGAACCATGCACTGCCGGGAAGTATTTGGACCTTTATTGAACAGGGCCAGAATCGACCTTCAGCTTTCCGGTCATACCCACCGGTATGCGACACATGACCCCGACGCTACACACAACTTTCCCATCATGATCGGAGGCGGGCCGCTGGAAGGGAAACGAACGCTTATCAAGCTCCACGCAACGGCCAAGGAACTTAACCTGAAAATGATCCGTGATGATGGCGAACTGGTTGGCAAATACACGATTCCTAAAAAAGGGAAGTAAATCGGTATTAAATACACCTTCTGCTTAGAACTTGAACCAAAATTTATCTTCATGAAAAAAGTATTATTCAGTTTTATTTTCCTGTTTTTACTAACGGGACTTTCCTTTGCTCAAAAAAACAACCCCATCAATATTGCCTCTTACAACCTTCGCTATGCCAATAAAGGAGACGGGATCAACGCCTGGTCAAACAGAAAAGAAAATGTGAAGGCACTGATCCGATTTCACGACTTCGATATCTTTGGTGTACAGGAAGCGCTTATAGGTCAATTGAAGGAGGTGGCAGAATTGCCCGAATACGCATTCTATGGGAAAGGTCGCGACGACGGTCTTGAAGGAGGTGAACACTCCGCTATTTTTTACAAAAAAGATCGTTTCAAACTTATTAAATCAGGCGATTTCTGGTTGAGCGAAACGCCCGAAAAGCCTGGCAAGGGCTGGGACGCCACCTGCTGCAACCGGATATGCTCCTGGGGTAAATTTCAGGATCTGACTACAAAAAAAGAATTTTTCTTCTTTAACGTACATTTTGATCACCAGGGTGTGGAAGCACGCAAGCAGTCCGGGTTTCTGATGGTCAAAAAGATGAAAGAGATTGCTGGAAAAGCCACAACCATCCTCACCGGAGATTTCAATTCCCTTCCTGAAACCCAGCAGATCAAAACCATTCAAACATTATTAGGCGATGCTCATGAAGTGACAAAGCAGCCTCCTTACGGGCCGGAGGGAACGTTCAACAGCTTTAAATTTGATGCACCTTTGGACAAGAGGATTGATTACATTTTTGTGAGTAAAAACATAGAGGTATTGAAATACGGCGTGCTCACCGACGCCAAAGAGCAACGGTACCCGTCAGACCATCAGCCTGTTTTGATCAAGGCAACAATTAAATAATGAACCTACGGGGTGAGGCTTTGGGTCGCAACGTCGAATTCAGTATGGAAGGACCTTATTCAGCGGCTCAAGCCAGTGCTTTATTAAAGCTACAAATCCGCTTCATTTTATGAACAAGAAAACCACAAAATAAGAAATGAGATACAGTTTAAACATAAAAGTATACTTTTGTGCTTTGTTTAATACAAAAGATCATTAATCACCATAACAATTAATAAACCATAGCAATGGAAAAATTCAGTAAAATAAAGCAATTGATCACGGATGCAGAAGCAGATTTTTCAGCATTTTACGACAAAGGAAATAAGGCAGCAGGCACAAGAGTTCGCAACGTAATGCAGGAACTTAAAGTGCTGGCACAGGAAGTAAGACAAGAAGTAACAGAAAAGAAGAGCGAAGCAAAATAAGCTGGCCTCACAAAACTCCTGATCAGAAACGGTCAGGAGTTTTTTTGTCCGAACTTCAATGGTTTTCTAAGTCTCCATACTTGATCATCATCTATTCAGCCCCTTATGAGACACCTGCTGTTTTTGCCACTTTTTTTGCTTTTTACAAATAGCAAAGCATGTGTCTGCCTCCCTGTCAACTTCGCCGACAAATATGCTCATTCCGATTTTGTAGCACGTGCCACAATCGTCAAAAACTATGAAAACAAAGGAGCCGAATCTTTTTACAAATCTGATATTGCAATCAGTGAGGTCTACAAAGGCGAAAAGACCACATCCATTTTTATCGAGGGCAGTAGTGACGGCATCAAGAGAACCTCATGCGACTTGTTTTTCCCTGAAAAAACGGAGCTGATTATTTACGCAAACAAAAGATCCCCGGGCGTATACATTTTTAATTCCTGTTCTGGCTACTTAATACTGAAGGGGAAGTACGCCAGTGAAAAAAGAGAACTGGATATGCTGGGCGTACTGAAAAACCAAGGCATCAGCTTTACCACCAAAATTTGGTTTTCGGAGAGGTTTGATTTTGAAGAAGAACTCCGACGAACTAATCACTTTAGAGGAATTCATCTCGACAAAGAGTACGCCCTTTATGAGATTACCTTTTCCAGTGACGTGAAAATAAAATCCATTGCCATTATAAGTGGGTTTGGAAAAGAAATGGACGAAAGGCTTGTCGCTATTCTGAAAAAGTCGGAATGGAATAGCATGATTCCCAGTTCTGATTCTCCGCTGGATACACGAAGTAAAGTGCCAGACAATAGTAAATACCTGGTCGGATTTTACTTTTATCCATCGGAACAGGCCCATCCAAGCTTCGTAAGCGAGTACGACCTGTGACACCATTTTATTTGGCCTCGAGCAAACATCCCAACCTCAATGGCAGGATCAGAAAAGAACCTCCGCATTTGTGAAAACGGCCACAGCTATTACAAAACAAGCTTGTGCCCGGTGTGTCCGATATGTGCCAATGAAGAAAAACCCGATGAAGGTTTCTTGTCTCTGCTGGGTGCTCCGGCCAGAAGAGCACTTCAAAACGAACAGATTACCACCCTGCAGGCGCTTTCCATGTATAGCGAAAAAGAAATATTATCGCTTCATGGCATGGGGCCAGGATCAATACCCCGACTCCGAAGCGCGCTGGAAGAAAGGGGAATGTGTTTCAAAAAGAGCTAACTGCAACATGTAGCCATAGTAAACCTACAGGAATACTTACTTTATGATGCATAGCTACATCAAATCCCGAATACAATGACCATCAAATTATTTGGATATTCTTTTCTACTGATTACCTCCCTTTTTCCATGCCTGAACACATTTGCACAAGAAAAGTCCAGTCTGGATAATCAAAAAATAGATGGTTATAAAGGCATCTGGTTCACACTTGGGCAGTTTTCCGAGTATGGTGATAAGTATTCAGGCGGACTGGGCACCTACACGGCAAAACACATTCCGCTTGCGATTTATGCCCCCAAAGTGAATAAGACATTTTTCGTATACGGCGGAACAAAATCCGAAAAGGATCGCTACCTGCTTTGCATGATTGGCAGCTATGACCATACCAAAAATCTGGTTTCGAAACCCACAGTCGTAAATGACAAGCAGGGAGTCGACGACCCCCACGACAACCCAGCCATTGCCATGGATGATGACGGGTACATCTGGGTATTTGTAAGTGGCAGAAATACGAGCCGTCCGGGTTTCAAATACAGGAGCGGCAAACCCTACGACATTGATTCTTTTGAGCCAATCACGGAAGAGATCATGACCTATCCACAACCCAAATATATTCCCGGAAAAGGCTTCCTGCATTTATTTACCAAATATACCGGCGTGAGAGAGTTGTACTTTGAAACCAGCCCCGACGGTGTTACCTGGACCGAGGACAAAAAACTGGCCGGCATCAAACGCCCTGCCGATAAAAACAGCGGGCATTACCAGATCAGCGGACAGAGAGGCGAAAAGATCGTTTTCTTTTTCAACTGGCATCCGAATGGCAACGTCGATTTACGTACCAATATTTATTACTTGCAAACCACCGACTTCGGCAAAACATGGACCGACGTGCAGGGTAATTCTATCGAAATACCTGTAACCGATGTTGCCTCGCCTACGCTGGTAAAAGAATATTTTAGTCAGGGGCAGAATGTGTATATCAAGGATGTGAACTTTGATGAAAATGGAAATCCTGTGGCGCTTTACCTCTCAGGTCCGGGTCATCAGCCTGGCCCTAAAAATGGCCCAAGACAATGGTCTGTAATTCACTGGACTGGAACTGAATGGAAAAATTACCCCATCACTACATCGGACCACAATTATGACACAGGGAGCCTATTTGTCAAAGGCAAGGAATGGACAGTCGTTGCTCCAACCGAAAACAGTCCCCAAAAATGGGGAGCAGGCGGCGAGGTGGTAATGTGGAAAAGCACCAACAAAGGTTTAAGCTGGACCAAGGCTAAACAAATCACCCAGGGGAGCCCCCGCAATCACAATTACATCCGCAAAGTAGTGGATGGAAAAGATCCGTTTTACTATTTCTGGGCAGATGGGAATCCTGATAAACTCAGTCCTTCCCTTATGTATTATGGCAACAGTAAAGGGGAGGTATGGCAATTACCCTACATGATGGACAAAGATTGGGATACGCCAAAAAAACTAAGGTAACGCTACTTATTTATACTTAATATTGAAGCGGATGTGTTCTCGATAACTGCCGGGATTGTAGCGACTACATGAAAAGCAGGATCTGTTGAGCAGGGAGAGCTGGAGTATTTCATCATAGAGCATGGATCGCGTTCGTTGCAGGATGGCCAGAAATGATCAGGCTCAGCGTATTGAAAAGTGCATAAAAGTGGTAAATTGATTGCCGAACAAAACACGCTCAATGAAGGCTCCGAGAACTTTCCCCACGCCAGTAAGCATTCTGATGATTGTCATCGTGCTGGCGGCTTTCAGTACATGGTTGTTGCCTGCGGGGCAGTACAACAAGTTGTCGGCCACGGATGGCAGATCCTTCACCATGACCACTCCGAATGGTGATATTGACCTTCCATTTAAACAAAAGATCCTTGATAGCCTGAAAATCAAAATACCTATTCAAAAGTTTATAAACGGCGACATCAGAAAACCGATATCGGTACCCGGAACATTTCAAAAGCAGGCGAGCAATCCACAGGGTATTCTTGAGATTATTCAGGCTCCGATCAATGGAATTATTGAGAGTGTAGAGATTATACTTTTTGTGCTCATAACAGGTGGATTTGTATATGTATTCAATGAAACAGGCGCTCTGGTAAAAGGCATCGCCGCGCTCTCCCATTCCATGAAAGGAAGTGAATCAATGCTGATCGTCATCCTGTCTGTCATTTTTTCCTTTCTGGGCGCTTCCTATGGCATGGCAGAAGAATCACTGGTCTTTTATCCTTTGTTGGTACCGCTGTTTCTGGCCGCCGGGTATGACCTGATCGTCCCTTTGGGGATCATTTTCGGAGGCACAACGCTTGGTGGTATTGCAGCATTCTCCAATCCGTTTTCCACCATCATTGCCTCCAACGCCGCCGGAATCAACTGGATGGACGGCCTTTATGAAAGGCTGGTATTACTTATCATCATCACAGTTATTTTCTGTATATACCTGGTGCGTTATGCCACCAGGGTTAAAAAGAACCCATCCGAGTCTATAGTTTATAAAATTGATGGTGACGTAAAACAGCCCTATGAAATCGACCTGGACATTCATGCCCTAACGACAGCGCTGGATACAAAAACCAAACTTCTGCTAATGGTTTATCTGGTCACCTTCCTCGTCATGATAGGTGGAGTGATCGCGCTGGATTGGTGGACGCTGGAAATGACCTCCGTTTTTCTGTGCTCATCCATCCTGGTAGGAGTCATTACCCGGATGAGCGAGAAAACTTTTGTTCAGGAATTCATAAAAGGTGCTGAAAGCCTGCTATCTGTTGCCTTTGTGATAGGCATCGCCCGAGGCGTCACCATTGTGCTCAACGATGGTCATATCAGTGATTCCATCCTGTTCTACACTTCGGGTATTGTGCAGGGGTTGCCGCCGGCCTTGTTTATATTACTCCTCATGGTATTCTATTTTCTATTTTCCTTATTCATCAGCTCCTCTTCCGGTATGGCAGTACTTACGATGCCCATTATCGGCGCGCTAGCCATCATTGTGAATATTCCGGGCAGAGAAATCGTCAATTCCTATATGTACGGTATGCAGATCATGCAATTTGTGGCCCCCACAGGCCTGATACTGCCCTCGCTGGCTTTGGTCAATGTAAGTCTGAAAGCATGGCTTAAATTTATCAATCCCTTACTGGCGATTCTTTTTTTGCTGTGCGCGGCTTCGCTGGTGATCGGAATTCATTTTTAGGTGAGTACACCAGAAGAGAAGACGTGTGGGTATGGTAGCTAATTCAGCAGATATTAAAAAAAAGGTTAATCAATTTAACCATTCAGCAATTGAACGCGCTGTTTAGAACATGGCCAAATTTCAACCTTAAGAACCTTCACTTTCTCAGTTTCACCGCCCTATCCAGCATATCCGTTGCCTGCAATATCTTGTTCCTTAGAAAAAACGGATAGTCAGGATTGTTCTTCAAAAAATCACGGACAATTACCGCAGCCTCCTGCGAAGAATGGCCTGCAAATGTATGATGTGTCCAGCGAGTGGGGAAAAAAATATCACCGGTCAATTGTATTTCCTGAAGCATTTCAAGAGAAGGCCTCAGATATTTCAAGGCGGTTTTTTGTCGAAGCGGGTGGTGCAGGTAAGTCAGCGCATCCAGTACCCATGCTTCCTTTTCGCGATTTTCCTCTTTTTTCAATGTTTCAAAAAATGCATCCCTGTCCAGCTCCTGCTCACTCAAAGCCGGAATCACAAATTGCATTCTCGCTTTGCGGTCTGCATTTTTGGTCTCGTTCAACTGTTTCATCAGGACAGCCTTGCCATCTGTTCCCTTCAGGGCCAGTTCATAGGCAAGGCTTATTCTATCCTCCTCTGATAACACAAGGTCTTTAACCACCAAAGTGCCGTCCCACAAGGATTGTAATTTATTCAGCCCATCTTTTGAGAGAGCGATCCCGCGAAATGCTTTAAAATAGGATGTCTTGATGCCCTTATCCGTGGTTTTTTCCATCAAACCCCACAGCAGACTTTCCAGGGTGTGCTGGGCATGTAACCGATCCTTAGCCGTAATAAATGCCCACCAGATGCTCTGTAAATTACCCAGCAGGTAATCGATTACCAGTGGATTAGGTTCTAATGGCAGAATTTTTAAAATATTCGTTAAGTAAGTCAGGGGTGCAGGGCCATCTCCTCTCACAAACCCTTCCCACTGATTGACGGCCATCGCTCCCCTGAATACAGGATTTGTAGCAACAGAATCACCCTGGCGATTGTAGTTCCTGATCAGATAATTAGTACTGGCACTATCCATGTTAAAATAACCATAGGCAGTTCCATCCGCGTTGGGAAACACGTATTGAGGGGACCTGGCACGAACTCTTTTGGCTTGAGCATCTGTTAACTGGATCGTGTCGTTCTCGTAATGATCATGATCCAGCCACATTACACCCAGTGCCTGTTGCCAGATCCTACCCGATACCGAATCTTTTTTCTGTTGAACCTGAATCGCATCGGAGCGCGCTATTTGGTACTCTGGCATGTTGGGTGTTTTTACCCAAACCTGACTCCATCCGGCAATATCCAGTGGAGATCGCTTGTCAATAATCGCAATCAGATCATCCCATCTTGCATTTCCGAAAGCATGTTTTTTTAGATAATCCCTCAGACTCTCCTGCATCTGCTTCGCTCCGATTTTCCGTTCCAACTGCCGCATGACGATAGGCGCCTTCTGATAAATGATGGCGCCATACATTGTGCCGGCGTTTTTCAGGTTGCCCAGATCCTGAAGAATCGGGTTGGTACCCGAACTTCTGTCCACCTCATAGGCTGCAGGATAGTGTGCCAGCAAAAATCGGAGGTTATGATTGACTTCCGGGAAACTGGGATGCACAATCTTGGCAGCCATAAAATTGGCAAAAACCTCCTTCAACCATACGTCGTTGAACCAGTCCATCGTAACGAGGTCGCCAAACCACATGTGTGCAGACTCATGCGCGATCACACTGGCTCTGGCCATTCTTTTATTCACGGAGGCATTTTCGTCTAAAAACAAGGCGGGTTCATTGTAGAAAATGGATCCGGGATGCTCCATGCCACCGTACTGAAAGGCAGGCAACAAAACAAAATCAAACTTACCAAAAGGATAAGGGATTGACGTGTAACTTTCCAGCCACTTTAATGATTTGGCATGCAGGGAAAAGATTTCATCGCGATTCTTATTCACCTTTGAAGTGTCGGTTTCGCGATAGTACATGTTCATCTCTCTGCCATCCATTGATTTCGTGGCTTTAAAAAATTTGCCCGCAGCGAAAGCGAACAGGTAAGAGCTTATCGGTTTGGTTTTTGAAAAAAAATACAGGTTCTTTCCTCCCTCCGATCTCTTTTCTTGCAAAGACCCGTTTGAAACCGCCTCCCAGCTGGCTGGCGTTTTCAATACAAGTGAGAAAGTGGCTTTAAGATTGGGCTGATCAAATAGCGGAAAACAGGTTGATGCCCGGTCAGGGACAAAAAGGGTGTAGAGAAAATCTTCACTCCGATTCAACGACCTATCACCGGCAACAAATCCCATTTCAAGTGAATTCTTCCCAATTTTTAGCGCACCGGCATCTATGATAATATGCTCATCAGCAAACACATAGTCTATTTTCTTCCCTTCTGCTCGGACCGATAAGATGCTTGAAGCGTCGGTATTGAAATCAAGAACAAGCGGATCCGCAATCGTCATCAACTCAAAGGATATGACCACATTTCCACGAATTGCCTCCGATTTTTCTGCCGGAATATCCAGTTCAATGTTATAGTGGATATTTTTTATTGCCTGCTTACGCTGCTGATTCAGCTCAAACGAAACACCCTTTTCGGGAAGCATTGGCGACTTATTGTTACAGCCCGTAAGCACCATGAACATCCACATGACTAAAATATAAGCAAGCTTCATAAACAATCCTGACTAAATATATGATTATACCGTCCATCGGCCCGGCACGAGTCTAATGAAACTGCCGCGCGGCGGACCGCAAAGAGCTGTTGGCCGCTGGCAATTAACTATTAGGGTTCTCCTTAGAAGAGAATAATGGAAAATTCTATTCTTGTGAAGGGTAAACTAAAAAATCATATTTCATGGCTGAACTCACCTCGAGCGACCACTACCAAAATAATTGCAGAACCAAAAATATAAAACATTCGCATAAACGGAAACCGGCCGCTTTTCTCAATTCTCTTTCAACAGAATCACCTGGGTTCGCTGTTTGTTGTTATCGCCCGGATTATCATCGCTCACAATAACCAACTGCCGCTTTCCATCTTTACGTTTCCACCAAGACATGGCTTCCACATTATCCGGAGTAAACTTAAGGCCACTATTAAAATTAAAAGCAGGTTCCGCAGCCTTTTTAAGATGATAGCCATCCACGGTTACTTCCCACAATTTGGCCTTTATTTTTTTAGATCCTTTGGCACCATTATCGTAGCATCTTTCCAGGACAAGGAGCTGTGATTCATTCACAGAAAGTATCTCCGAAATCCCGCCGCGCGTTTCGGAGGTACCATAAGGACATCCACTGCGATCGATCACATAGGAAAACTGACCTGCCGGTGCATATCCTGAAAACGTCTTTTTGAATTTCAAAAAATGGATGGTGTCCTGCCCTATTTCTGTTTCACCGGCCCAGCCCGCTTCGGGGGCGACCCAAACATTTCCCGCTGGTGTAATGGCGATGCCCTCTATCCCTTTATTGTCGGCG
Organism: Dyadobacter sp. 32; assembly: GCF_902506755.1. Taxonomy (GTDB): domain Bacteria; phylum Bacteroidota; class Bacteroidia; order Cytophagales; family Spirosomataceae; genus Dyadobacter. Next base: position 2,629,895 of record NZ_LR735258.1, read on the forward strand.
GGTAGTTTCAAAGGTGCAACCAGGTAATCGGGCTCGGCCTGCCTGGGTGGAAATGATGGAAAGGAGGCCACATAGGTGGTGGTATGCGTGTTGGTCCAGGAGGGCAAGTAGTCGTTTTCGACCGCGAAGAAAAATCGTCCTGTGACAGGATCAATTCTTACGGACTCAAACCAATAGGTGGTCAACTTGGGCACGAGGGTCTTCTGCATCAAAGCAAAATCCCGTATGGTCTTCACACTGTCAAATACGAAATAACCTCCTCTGTCAGATGCCCAGTGCCATTGATCGCTGGAAGCCACATAATCTATACCTGAAATTCCATGAAGCTGTCCGGTTGGTTTGGCCGGAAGAAATGTGCTATCGGAGAATGAAAATTGCAGATTTTGACCATTTGCCATGCTGAACCAAAACAAAACCATCAAAAACCAAAGTGCATTTTTCATTCAACAGGGACTTGATAAAGTGAAAGCATGAGCAAAAATAGTACGGTTTTATAAAGAATTACCATCAAGGGCCATTTTAAAACGAACTGGAACTTGTAGAAAACCAATTGTAAATCATACCGTATTTTAAAGGCTAAACAAAAACCTATAACTTGTGGCTTCTCTTAGAGGATGATCAATTTTAGTACATGAATACAATTTTCAGAACCATTCTGCTTCTCCTTTTACCTGGCTCAACAGCACTCCTGGCGCAAAAACTCACCACGCTCTCTGTTGAAAAAATAATGCGTGAACCAAGAATATGGCTAGGCACATCGCCTTCCAACATCACATGGAGCGACGACTCTCAAACCATCTATTTTGACTGGAATCCAGACAAAAATCTTTCTGATTCACTTTATAGTTATCGGCTCGCGGATCAGAAAATAAGCAAAGTTTTGCAGACCGAACGCAAAACACTGCCTTTGGGAAAAACCGGTTTCAACCGCAGCCGAACCAGCCGTGTCTGTGTCAAAGATGGCGACATTTTTCTGATCGACTGTCAGGATTTCAGGATTAAGCAGCTGACCAGTACCGTCGATACCGAAAGCAACCCTGCGTTTAGTGTGGATGAAAAAAGTGTTTTTTTTGAAAGGGGTAACAACATTTACAGCATGTCGAGGGAAACCGGCCTGCTTACTCAATGGACTGACTTTAAGTCCGGCTCAAAAAAAACGGAGCCGAAGCTGAGCGACGAAGAACTGTATTTGAAAGCGGAACAGCTCGCCCTGTTTAAGGTTTTAAAAGAACGAAAAGAAAAAAAAGAAGCAGGGAAGAAGATAGCCGAGACTGAAAAGCCAGAACATCCAAAAGAAATTTACACCGGTGATAAGCAAGTCAGCAACCGAAAAATTAGTCCGGATGGCCGATTTGTCACCTATATTCTTGGCCAGGCAGGGAAAAACGCCAAATCCACTACGGTACCCAGCTATGTTACAGAAACGGGCTACACCGAAAATTTGCCCGCGCGAACAAAAGTCGGCTCGCCGGCAACTACCTACGAATTTTGGGTTTACGATATAGCAAAGGACACAACCCGAAAATTGAATACGAAAACAATTCCCGGCCTGAAAGACAAACCCGATTATCTGAAAGATTATCCCGGTAAGGACTCCATCTGGAATAAAAAGGAACGTGAGGTAAACGTATCCGGGCCATATTGGTCCGAAAACAGCCAAAATGCCGTGGTAGTGATCCGGTCAGCCGACAACAAGGACCGCTGGATCATGAAATTAGACCCTGATTCTGTATCTCTGAAATTGCTGGATCGTCAACGCGACGAGGCGTGGATCGGAGGACCGGGGATTAGCGGCGGAGAAGAAATTAACTGGATCGACGACCAGACGATCTATTTTCAGAGTGAAGCTTCCGGCTACTCACATTTGTACTCCATGAATCTGGTGACCGGTCAAAAGACACAGCTGACAAGTGGAAAATTTGAAATACAAAAGGTATTTTTATCCAAAGACAAAAAATCATTTTACCTGACAACCAATGAAGTACACCCCGGCGAGCAGCACTTTTACAAAATGGCTGCAACAGGAGGAGAACGGACACGCATTACGAAGGCAACCGGTGCTCACGAAGTAATTCTTTCACCTGACGAAACCAGGCTGGCAATCCGGTATTCGAATAGCAATAATCCCTGGGAGTTATTTGTCATGGACAACACCCCTGGAAGCACCCCGAAGCAAATTACCAGATCCACATCCGAAGAGTTCCGCTCTTATCCCTGGCGGGAAGCAAAGGTGGTAACCATAAAGGCAACGGATGGGTCGGACATATATGCACGTGTGTATGAACCTAAAAAATCCAATGGCCGCGCGGTGATCTTCGTTCATGGAGCCGGCTACCTGCAGAACGCCCATAAATGGTGGAGCATTTATTTTAGAGAATACATGTTTCACAACCTCTTGACAGACAAGGGCTACACGGTACTCGACATGGATTACCGCGCCAGTTCCGGGTATGGGCGGGACTGGCGTACGGGAATCTACCGGCACATGGGCGGAAAGGACCTTACAGATAATACAGACGGAGCCAGATGGCTCATCAAAAACTATGGTATCAATCCTAAAAAAATAGGTATTTATGGCGGTTCCTACGGAGGCTTTATTACCCTGATGGCATTGTTTACCACACCCGACATCTTTTCCGCGGGTGCCGCGTTGCGCCCGGTAACGGACTGGGCGGCCTACAACCAACAGTACACATCCAATATTTTAAACGAACCCCAGGACGACAGCCTCTCCTATCGCAAAAGCTCGCCCATTTACCACGCGGAAGGCCTGAAAAACCATTTGCTTATCTGTCACGGCATGGTCGACGTCAACGTGCATTATCAGGATGTGGTACGGCTTTCACAAAGGCTGATTGAGCTGGGAAAGAATAATTGGGAACTTGCCTCCTACCCCATGGAGGATCACGGATTTGCAGAAGCGTCCTCCTGGACCGATGAATATAAACGGATTTTGAGGCTATTTGAGGAAAAACTCAAATGAAGCTATTGCAGGGAAAATCGGCAGCGTGCGCATTTTTCTGGTCAGTTGGCATTAGGCTGCTTTATTTACGTAAATACCTCCTTCTCAGAGAATTGCAACTAGCCAATATCATCTCGTTTCCAGAAATCTGTATGTCCCAGATAAGGCAATTACCACAGTTTATGGATGCACAGTCCGGATTGGACGCAAGCGGTGACGTGGGTTTTATTTCATAAAATGCACCATTTATGGTCAGTGATTTGGGTGCACAGCAGGCCGGTAAACCTTTATGATTGAGTATAACTCCGTCATTTCTAAAGATAACGTCATAGGTAGAGTCCTGCTTCACGGAAGCCCACAACGACTGCCCCACGAAACCCTGTTCTTCTGCAACCAGCCTCCATTGCCCCACAATGGTTTCCACTGAGGTCGAAAAGGGGAAACCTTCATCGCCGCTTTTGCAGGAAATCATCGAGAAAACAACAATCAAAATGTATAATAAACTTTTCACGTCCGGTTTTGTATTTGTCTTAAAAGCTAACTTTGCTCTCCTAATAGACGCAGTGTTGCCTCAAATAGTTGGAAGGAGAACTTAATATTTAAAAAAAATTAATAATGATGGACCCTGTCGTAACCCTTTTTCTGATACCAACACCCGTTGCCGAAGGAACAGAAAACAAAGTACTTAACCAACAGATCAGGGACGCCGTCTCACATCTCGACATATTCTTTGTCGAAAACATAAGAACAGCAAGGCGCTTTATCAGCAGTCTGAAACTGGGAAAGGTGATCGATAACATCACCTTTATAGAATTGCATAAAGATACGCCTGAATCCGACACCCGCGAACAAATAAAAGTTTTGACAAAAGATGCCGGTATACTCTCTGAGGCGGGCTGCCCCGGAGTGGCCGACCCGGGAGCAGTAGCCGTAAAATATGCGCATCAGATGGGCCTAAATGTTGTGCCCTTGGTAGGCCCTTCCTCCATACTCCTTGCGCTAATGGGATCAGGCATGAGCGGACAGTCCTTCGCATTCCACGGATATTTACCCATTGACAAATCGGAGCGACGGAAATCGATACAACAACTGGAAAAAGATGCGCATCAAAAAAGACAGACACAGATCTTTATGGAGACTCCTTTTCGCAACAATCAATTAATGGAAAGCATCCTTGAAGCGTGCCATCCGGAAAGCACCTTATGTGTGGCGGCAGGGGTGACAGCCCCCAACCAGTTTATAAAAACCCGGACTATCAAGAACTGGAAAAAAGATTGTCCCAATCTTCACAAAATCCCGACAGTTTTCATCCTCGGCTAAATCTCACCTAAAATATATTCTGACAATCAACTACTTAGCACAAAACAATATTTAAACAAAACCGTTAGTTCCAACCATTGCGTTCCAAAACGTTTCAATGACTGATGTTAGATGCGTGTTGTTTTAAAATTTACCAAACAGTTTTTGTGCTATGAAAAATTACAGAATGTGGGGAATGCTTGCAATGGCCGTAGCCATGGCAGGGTGTGACATGACCAGTAATGAGAACCCCAATCCGGTTCAGGTGGGAGAATTTACTTTTGAGGAAACAGACGGAGGATGGACGGGTGGCCTGGCCGAATACAGCAAGGAAATCGACAGTAGTTCGATAGAATTCAGTTTCAGAAGATCTGCGTTGCCGAGTGCCATAGATACAACAAGACACGGTTTGCGGATCCAAAGCCACAACCGCAGCGACGATATGTTTATGTTCCTGAAAAGAAAAGTAAGTGGGTTACAGTCCGAACAAACATACAAAGTTTATTTTGAGATCGACCTGGGGACATCCTATCCTGAAAGCAGTGTCGGTATCGGAGGTTCACCGGGCAGCTCGGTGTACCTGAAAGCGGGTGCCTCGGGCACAGAACCTGCCCGCGTTTTGGACGGTTCATTCTACAAATTCAATCTGGACAAAGGTAATCAGTCCGAAGGAGGTAAAGAACTTACCGTTCTCGGAAACGTTGCGAATGGTTTAACGGAGTTTAAATACAAACTGATCCAGCGGGATAATCTGACCAAGCCGGTTGAAGCCAAAACAGATGCAGAAGGCAATCTCTGGCTATGTGTTGGTACCGATTCCGGGTTTGAGGGCCTTACCGTTTTGTATTACGACAGGATCAGGGTAACACTGGTGCCGGTATTAAGCAATTAGAGAATCCACCTCAAAGCAGCGTTGTGTGACAGGTCATGCAACGCTGTTGTTATTTGTACCCGATCAAGAGCGATTTCTAAACTATATTTGCAGAATAAATATCATCCCCGGTAAATGAACGTATTAAAACTTACTGCCCTGTTCGGATTAGCGCTATGTTTTTGGGCCTGTAACAATGAGAACTTCAGTATTTCTGCAAAAAAAACGGTAATATTCGATTTTGAAAGCAGTGAGGATGCCGGTTGGACTGGCGGTGTCGCGGAATATGCTCCACTTACACCACCCGATAGCATCAAACTCAGTATCCAGAGAGATACCCTTCCCACCGGACTGGATACCACAAAACATGCTTTGCATGTTTACAGCCGAAATATTGGCACAAGCCAGTTCACGTATATCAAAAAGCAGGTTGGCGGACTCACACCAGGGAATACATACAGTGTGATTCTGGAGATTGATCTCGCCACAAATTATCCTCAAAACACGCCGGCAGGCATGTCGGTTCTGTTAAAAGCGGGAGCTTCTCTGGTTGAACCTGTAACCAGTACCGATCTTAAATTTAACCTTTCAAGAGGTGTTGGTGAATCCGATGGAACGCAAATGGTATCCATTGGAAATATTTCCAATGGAACCGCACGGTCGGGTTTTGTAATCGTAAACAAACAAAACTTTAGTAAGCCTGTGTCCGTTGTTTCTGATAAAAATGGTGCAATATGGCTCTGTGTAGGAATTGAGTCCGGTTACAAAGGGCCTACGAGCCTCTATTTTGATCGTATAAAAGCTACCATTTCGCAATAATATAGTGTTTCTATCGGCGTGAGAAAAAATAAAATGTCTGAAAACATATTGAAATGGACGGGAATTGGAAGTTTGGTGGCATTCCTGATATTCTTACAGAGTTGCCACAAAGCACCTGACCCGCTGCCCATTACTTTTTTTGATTCAACTTTTGAAACCGGCGTTGATGATTGGTCCGGAGATGCTGCACTGTACACTACTGCGAATGAAAATACTGTGCGCTTTACCCTCAAACAGGAATTGCTTCCGGACGTCTTAAAAAGTAAATTTCATGGATTGAAGATGGAGGGAACGAACGCTGGCGACAGTCTTTTTCTATTTGTTAAGAAAAAAATAACCAATCTTGATCCGGCAAAAATTTACAAGGTCGCGTATCAGATTGATCTTGCATCCAGTCTGCCCGATACCGTTGGCGGAGCTGGCAGGATTGTTTATTTAAAAGCAGGGGCATCCGCCGAAGAGCCAAAAAAAACTTTAACTAATGATCGGTACCTTGTATCCATCAAAAAAGGCCCGCTCGGGAAAAGTGGCAGTGAAATGCTTTTGTTGGGAAACGTTGCCAATGGCCTGGATTCCACATATTACAGACCGCTTACCCGTAGTAACGCCAACCTGGCCGTTCAGGTGAAGCCCTCCCCGGCTGGCGAAATATGGCTTTGTGTAGGTGTTCACACGGTATTTAAGGGAAATATTGCACTCTATTTTGATCGCATTTATGCAGCTGTAGGGGTAAAGACCGCACCTTGAATTTCAAAAATGATTGGCGTTAACCACAAATCGGGTTGAACCTTCTAGTAACTTTGCAGGAATGATACATATACAACCTTTTACATTTAATCCTTTCTCGGAGAACACCTACGTTTTGCACGACGATACGGGTGAAGCGATTATCATTGATCCGGGATGTTACGAAAAAGCAGAGCTGGATAAGCTGACGACCTACATCGAAAATAACCAACTGAGGCCTGTCAAAATTGTAAACACACATGCACACATTGACCACGTACTGGGTGTAGAAGCAGTAAAAAGAAAATATCAGATTCCGTTTTATCTCCATCAATTGGAAGAGCCCGTTCTGAAGGCTGTCAAGTCTTACGCTTCAAATTATGGTTTTGCACAGTTCAGTGAACCCGAAATTGACGTTCATCTCCATGAAGGCGACAGCGTTAATTTTGGCAAGTCAACACTCAAAGTATTATTTGTTCCTGGGCATGCACCAGGACACATCGCCTTTGTGAATGATGCGCAGCGCTTTGTTATTGGCGGCGACGTGCTGTTCAGGCAGAGTATTGGACGCACCGACTTACCCGGTGGCAATATGAACACATTGCTCAGCAGCATACGGACACAGCTTTTCGTTTTACCGGATGATTACACGGTTTACGCCGGCCACATGGAACCTACTACCATTGGCTTCGAAAAGAAAAACAATCCATTTCTTCGATAAATCAGGTTTACACCATTTTACCCTCTCAAGATGATCCGTCGTAACCTACCTAATGCGCTCACCTGTGGCAACCTGCTTTGCGGCTGCATTGGCGTAGTCGAGGCATTCCATAACAATCTCCTGCTGTCCTGTGGCTTGATAGGCGTAGCCCTGATCTTCGATTTCTTCGATGGATTTCTTGCCCGGCTGTTAGGCGTAAGTTCACCTATTGGAAAAGACCTCGACTCGCTGGCAGATATGGTAACTTTCGGACTGCTTCCGTCCATTATCGTCTACCAGATGCTCATGGAAAGTATACCCGACCTAATGGGAATCTGGAAAGCTTATCCAGCTTTTATTATTGCCATTTTTTCGGCAATCCGTCTGGCCAAGTTCAATAATGACCCCAGGCAGTCCGACTCTTTTATAGGTGTACCCACGCCAGCCAATGCGATGCTGATCGGATCATTGCCAATCATTGTCCATACGCACGAGCAATGGAAACCTTATATCATCAACACCACCAACCTCCTCGTTCTCACGCTGGTGATGTCCTACCTCCTCGTCATGGAAATGCCATTAATTGCATTGAAATTCAAATCCTTTGCGTGGAAAGGTAATGAATTTCGTTATGTATTTTTACTGCTAACTATCGTACTGTTGTTATTTCTCAAAATCCTCGCCGTACCAGTAATATTATTGCTGTATATACTTTTGTCATTGGCATCCAATTTATTGTCCGACAAGGCTTCGTCGGACAATTAAAGGGTGAAAATGTTCCGCAGGATTTGGGAAGCCTAAACCTTTAATTTTGTCCGGCTGGCAGATAAGACTTTTTAAAATCTGTTATCGGATTACAAAATTGACCAGTAACCAGGTAGAATCTTAGTTCAACTCGACAATCTATATAAAGACCTAACTAAGGATTATGACATATTCGCGTATTACAGGGCTCGGGTACTACGTTCCCGAACAAGTGATCACCAATGACGATCTGACACAGTGGATGGAAACTTCCGACCAATGGATTCAGGAACGTACCGGAATAAAGGAGCGCCGGTTTTTTGAGCACGGAAAGGACACCAATTACAGCATGGCTGCGGCAGCCTCCCGGATTGCCCTGGAAAGGGCCGGTCTCACGCCAAATGAGGTCGACGTCATTGTATACGCTACCATAACGCCGGATTACTTTTTCCCGGGTTCTGCCTTTCTCATGCAAAGGGAACTCGGGATGGACGGAAAACCAGTTATTGACATCCGTGAACAATGTTCGGGGTTTGTGTATGCATTATCCATTGCAGATCAGTTTATCAAATCAGGGATGTACAAATCTGCCTTGGTAGTAGGTTCGGAAATACAATCCAGCTGGATCGACAAAAGCACCGCCGGGCGAAACATCGCTGTTATTTTTGGAGACGGTGCTGGTGCAGCTGTGCTACAAGCGACAGAAAATCCACAACATTGTATACTATCTACGCACCTTCATGCGGATGGCCGGTTCGCAGAAGATTTATATGTAAAAGAGCCGGGGAGTAGCCGGCCGGGCAGATCAGCCACCAAAGAAATGATCGATGATGGCGGTTTCAACGTACATATGAATGGGAACGCGGTATTCAAGCATGCAATCGTTCGATTTGGTGAGGTGATCAGTGAAGCGCTGGATGCGAACGGCTTTCAGCCAACCGACATTAATCTGCTTGTACCCCACCAGGCCAACATCCGTATCAGTGACTACGTTAGAACACAAATGGGCCTTGACGAAAGCCAGGTGATGAATAATATTCAGCGCTTTGGGAATACAACAGCCGCCTCTATTCCTATTGCTTTATGTGAAGCCTGGGAGAACGGCCGGCTTAAAGAGGGAGATTTGGTCTGCCTGGCGGCCTTCGGAAGCGGGTTCACCTGGGCCTCGGCATTGATAAGGTGGTAAAAAGGAAACAAATGAACCAGGTCGCAGGGGTTAGCTGATATGCTTTCGTATCGTCTTGTTGTTTACCAAAATGACCAATATTGAATTAATATTGTCCGGTTGACAGCATAACAAGCGTACACCCTCGAACTGGTACGATATTTGTATTCAATAAAATATTCTCGAATTCGGGATTTTCAGTACCAGGATTAAATATGACACGTTTGGGATTTAGTGAAATGATATAGTTGTAATACTCTGGCTGACGACTGGGGTTAATGTAAAGAGTTACGGTATCTATCTTGGTCCACTCTACTTTTTCCCGGTGTATTTCTTCACCAAAGACTACACCCGCTCTTAAGCCGATCAAAAAGATTTCATGGCCGTGCATTTTTAATTTTTGTGCGGCCAATGATGAATATCTTGACTGAACCGGGGAAGCTCCTATAATTAATGTCCGTTTCATATGTAATTTTGAATTAAAATTAACTTATTAGAATACGATAATTCCTACACCAATGAATGAACCAAATGTAAGCCGAAGCTATTGGAACGAAAAATGGGCCAAAATAATATTTTCAGAGGTGGAAAATGCACCACATTATGAGGTTTCCAATTATGGCCGGCTGAAAAGTTTTCAAACCAATCCGAAAGAAGGGTCCATCATCAAAGGGTCGGTCATTCAGGGTTACCGTTCCCTAAACATTCGTGCGGCTGGTGGTAAAACCATCAACCGATACGTGCACAAGCTGGTTGCTGAATATTTTACTGAAAAAGAAAGCCCTGATCACGTTTACGTTATCCACCTGGACTTTGAAAAGCAGAATAATTACTATGAGAATATTAAATGGGTCACCAAAGAAACCATGATCGCCCATAGTAAAGAAAATCCGGCTTTCATTAATAGGGTGATTCCAAGGCGGACTAAAAATTACAAATTGACTGAAAGTAAAGTCCGGATTATAAAAAAATTGCTGAAAAATGATAACAATCGTCTTAAAATGATTGCCAAGCAGTTCGGTATAACCCATACTCAGCTAAACCGGATCCGATCAGGAGAAAACTGGAAACATGTTACCATTGAGGATTAATTGACAACTTAATTCATTTTTTGTCACCTGCGGAAACCGTATAGCCGCTGCCGTTCATTCCATCCTCGTAGTCTACCGAAACTCCCAGCACATACATCAGGTGACGTTTGTCGATTATGACCCTTACCCCTTCAATCGTGTAAGCCTGATCCATTTCTGTGGGAGTATCAAAGCCGAGCAGGAATGTGGCACCGCATCCACCTCCGCGCAAACCCACTCTTAAACCATAAGTGTCCGGTATTTTGTTGGCTTGTAAGGTATTGTTGATTTCTTCTATCGCCTTCGGAGTGATTTGAACAGGATTCTTCATTACCATTTCTTCATACTTTATGGGCGGGGCCTTCATCTACGACCCCGGTTGCTTCATTTAGTAACCACTTCACAATTATCACATTCTCCTATCATTAACCTCTTCAACTAATTCTGGTTCCCTGCAGTTCAAATCATATTTAGTTAAATTTTCTCCTGTATCTGTTAATTTTCTAGTTATGCTGTAATTTTGCAGCTTAATTTAGTTTAACCGCGTCAGCATGGCTGCAACAGAAATATACCCATTACTTATTGTCCTGCTTTTAGGGTCTATCATGACTTTCGGAATGTACCTCACCATAACCACAGTGGCTTCCAAGGTTTTTGAGAAACAAAAGTGGGACATTGTAACCCGAAATGTTGAAATAACACTGCCGCTTCGTCTGCAGGCTTATGAACGGATGTGCCTTTTTCTGGAAAGGATTACCCCCGGCAATTTGCTTCTTCGCCTGGTTGCATCAGGCGGAAGCGCACAGGAACTGCAGACTCTGCTTCTGTTTGAAATCAGGGAAGAGTACAATCACAATTTGTCGCAGCAAATTTACATGAGCAACGATGCCTGGGAACAAGTTGCCAACGCCATGAACGAAGTTGTTTCCATCATTAACCAGTCATCGGGTGTGGTTGCTCCTGACGCTCCGGCAACGGATCTGGCCAAAACAATCCTGTCTCAGGTAATCGAAAAAGAAATTCAGCCATCCACGCACGCTTTAAAATTCCTGAAAAAGGAGATTCAAACGCTTTTCAGATGAGCTTGCATCCGAGCGGAACCAAGCCTTTATCATCCAGACTCAAAATCGGGTTATTGCCTTAACGGCTAACCCAAACAAAATAAGAATGCTGTATCCTAATACCATAGAGCAGAAGCTTGGCTTTGATAAGCTCAGAGAAAAACTTAAGGAGGCGTGTATCAGTCCTCTGGGAATTGGTTTTGTAGAAAAAATCAGGTTTTCAGATAACTTCAGCATGGTGGAAAAACTGGTAAGTCAGACCGCCGAGATGAAGCGTATTATTGAAATCGGCGAAAATTTCCCGTCCCAAAATTATCTTGATGTTACTCCTTTTCTGAAACGAGCAGCCATCCAAGGCATGTTGCTCACCCAGAGTGAATTTTCCGACATCAGCGTTTCCCTACAGACGATCAGGCTTTGCCTTCGTTTTTTTGAAAGTCAGGAACCCGGAACTTTCCCTCTCCTTAGCGAATATGCCAAATCGGTAAAAATAGAAAAAGCGATAACTGATGCCATAGACCGCGTCATAGATGATCGGGGACAGGTCCGCGACAGCGCGTCGACCGAATTATCCCGTATTCGCAAACAACTGATTTCAGAGCAGGCTGGAATACGTAAAAAATTGGACACCATGCTCCGAAGCGCCAAGAGCAATGGTTGGATCAGTGAAGATGTTTCACTCACTGTGCGTAATGGCAGGATGGTGATACCGGTTGCCTCGGAACATAAACGAAAACTGAAAGGTTTTGTTCACGATGAATCTGCCACGGGTCAAACCGTTTTTATTGAACCCACTGATGTATTTGAATCCAACAACGAGATACGTGAACTCGAGTATGAGGAACGCAGGGAAATAAACCGCATTTTACTGCAACTTACCGACCTGCTTCGCCCCTTCGTCCCTGACTTACAAAAGGCCTATTCCTTCCTGGGTTTGATGGATTACCTGCGGGCCAAGGCGCGGCTGGCGATTGAAATGAATGCCATTTATCCCCAATTCACCAACAGGCAATTTGTAGACTGGCGAAATGCAAGACACCCGCTTCTACACTTGTCGTTTCAGAAGCAGGGAAAAAAAGTGGTGCCACTCAACATTGAGCTTCAGGAGAAGGAGCGTATTCTCATCGTATCAGGACCGAATGCCGGTGGCAAGTCCGTGGCATTAAAAACGGTAGGACTCATTCAATACATGTTTCAATGTGGCCTGCTGGTTCCGATGGAAGACGGCTCCTCCATGGGATTTTTCCAGAATATTTTCATTGATATTGGCGATGAGCAGTCGCTGGAAAATGACCTGAGCACCTACAGCTCACATTTAACCAACATGCGGCACTTCCTGACGTTGGCTAACAAACGTACTTTGTTCCTCATTGACGAGTTTGGCACCGGAACAGAACCGGGGCTAGGCGGAGCGATAGCCGAAGCGATCCTTGAAGATCTGACAAAATCAGGTGCTTATGGAGTCATCAACACCCATTATACCAATCTCAAAGTACTCGCTGACAAAACAGCAGGCCTGGTCAATGGTGCCATGCGCTTTGATGGTGAACATCTTGAACCACTTTACCAGCTCGAAATAGGTCGTCCGGGTAGTTCCTTTGCATTTGAGATTGCGTCCAAAATTGGTTTACCGAATTCCGTAATCAACCGGGCCAAAGAGAAATTAGGAACGCAGCAAGTGAATTTCGAAAAACTGCTGAAAGAACTGGATATTGAGAGGAAAGTTTTTGCAGATAAAAATATACAGCTGGGTATAAAAGAAAGGAAACTGGCCAACGAGCTCGCAGATTACACCACCCTCAGATCTAGCCTCGAAAACAACCAGAAAAAGATTGTAAATGAGGCAAAACAAAAAGCAAAAACGTTACTATCAGACGCCAATCAACTGATTGAGAATACCATACGTGAAATAAAAGAAAACAAAGCAGAAAAAGAAAAAACCAAAACGGTAAGAGGAGAACTCGAAAAGTTCAATAAAAAGAATCTGGTCATAGAGCAGGTAGAAGTACCGGTTCAGGAGGAAGAAGTTTTTGAGGCTGAAAGCGGCGCCATAGCCGTAGGAAGCTACGTGCGCATCAGTGGGCAAACGGCCATTGGCGAAGTACTTGTGTTGAAGGGAAAAGATGCCGAAATCAGGATCGGAGATCTTAAATCAACCATAAAATTAAACCGGCTGGAAAAGGTTTCCAATAAAACGTATCGTAATGCCACAGGTGAAAAGAACCTGAAAACCAGCGCCAAAGGAGTTGACATGAACGAGCGTATGCTGAATTTCAGTTTTAATCTGGATATGCGCGGGAAACGCGGTGAAGAAGCACTAGGCCTCGTGGACCAATTTATGGATAACGCGATCATGCTTGGTTACGACGAGCTCCGCATCGTACACGGGAAAGGTGACGGGATATTGAGAACATTGGTCCGAAACCATCTGAAAGGCTATTCTCACGTAGCCGGCATGCAGGATGAGCACCCCGACCGAGGCGGTGCAGGGGTCACGATTGTAAAGTTGAAATAAATTTAATTTTCTACGAAGAAATTGGCAGGGTCAGGACATCATACCTGAAAGAACCTCCATATTGGTTTTCTGATCAAAAATGGCACGAACCGGTATCACAAAACCGTCAACAACATTACTATCGATAACTTGTTTTGGATGAATAAAAACGGGCTCATCGTATTCCATGGTGTCTATATCCAGAATATACTTTTCAACCGTTTCTTTTAAGGGATCGACAATCCAGTATTCCCCTACCCCATGGGCGGCATAATCTTTAAACTTGATTCCCCTGTCCCGATCGACCGTACCTTTTGAGAGCACCTCAACGATGAGATCAGGAGCTGGATGCTGCATTTGGTTTTCATGGAAAAACTTCGCCTTTTCTTTCCCCCAAAAACAGATATCAGGTTCGTAATCGTTTCGGGTAAGCGATATCAGGGCCTTTTCCGAGTCAACCTGACCAAGATCTCGGGAGATGACATATACACGTAATAGGGTAAACAAATTACCTACTACATTCAGGTGATTTCGTTTAACAGGTGAATGCATGATGATCTCTCCGTTGATGAATTCTGCTTTCTGATCTTCTTTGATCCAGTCATAAAAGGCCTTGCGGCTTTCTGCTTCGTTAGCCAGAGCGGTCTGTACCTTTTCGAGTATAAAGACCACGTTGGGCTCATCCAACAATTTATCAACCAGTTCGGGCATCATACCGTTTGTCATTCAAAATAGTAATACATTCAAAAATAGCGAAATCATTCTCTTTAAACAAAAAGTCAGGGGCGTAATCCTGTATCCTTCCATCGACTTAAATAACGCAAAAGAGGATGCCTTACGACATCCCCTTTTGGTGTTAAATTCTCTATTAACTAACGCTTAATGACTCGCAATGGCTGCTGCATTCTCTGCCTTACGACCACGCATCCAGAAATACAAGATGCCAAATGCAATGATCAGGATACCCGGGAACAACACCATAGTTTGTAAAGTTGCCTGCCCCGCTGCCAATTCCATTTCATCACCCGTTAAGCCCGCTGCAAGTTTTTCCGCTTTTGCATCGTCGATCCAGCCACCAATGAAGGGTTGAAATATAGCGGTCGAGAGCATTCCTACCCCGCCAACCACAGACATACCCAGAGCCCCGCTCAACGGAATATACTGCGCAACGAATCCAATCATAGTAGGCCAGAACAGCGCCACACCCATTGCAAATACCACTGCCGCTGCATAGGCCGCCGGGCCTGTTACCGTGCTAAAAAGGTAAATTCCTATCGCTGCCAGTATGGACGAGCCCCACAGGATGCCGGTAGGACCAACCACTTTGATGATAGGTGCTGCAAAAAATCTGGTAACCGCCATCAGACCGGTCACCAAGGCAAGAATCAGCATGGGTTTTGCTCCACTCTTACTCATGATCATGCCAGTCCATTGCTGTGGTCCGAACTCACTGATAGCCGTAAATGCCATGCAGAAAAATATGAAAAGAAACAAGGGAGAGAACATAGCCTTAAAATTTTCTCCCAAGGACCGTACGCCATCAATATGCGGTTTGGGAAAGGCTTGTCCATAAAAAAGGAATGCATAAATAATGGTTGGAATCATCAAGACCCATATTTGCGCCTGCCAGCCGAAACCTGCACCCGTCATAAACTCCGACAATATACTTCCTACTACAATACCTCCCGGGAACCACATGTGAAAACGGTTGAGCATTTTCCCCATCTGCAAGCCGGAATAGCTATCCGCAATCATCGGATTACACGCTGCCTCAGTACAACCATTTCCAATCCCGATGAAGAAAGTGGATATCAAAAGACCTGCATAACCACCTGCATAAATGGTCATGATAATACCAATCGCGTGACACACAAAAGCGATTTGCATGATGATTTTCGGACCGACGGTATGGTAAACCAATCCGCCGACGACCATAGATAATGGCATACCCAAAAATGCCATTGAGTTGATAAATCCCAGTTGCGAAGCAGTGAGATTGAACTCAGTGCCAAGCTGAGACAGAATCCCGGCACGAATACTAAATGAAAACGCAGTGGTAATCAGGGCAAAACAACTTGCGTTAAAAAGTCGTGAGCTGTTAACTGTTTGGGTCATTGGTTAAGCGGGTTTGATATTAAATGATATATTGAACGACTTGGGAATATTGATTTTATTTAAGATTTTCACAAAAAAAACAAATACTTTTCAATTCTACTACCAGTTTGTTGTGAAAAGTGAGATTTCAGCCCTATAAAATTATATTTGTAAGTAGTAAGAGTCATGGATACTACTCTTTCTTACAGTAAAATCTTTTTTTAAACTTTAAACCAACAGGAATGTCAAGAAAGATCAGGATGGGTATGGTGGGTGGAACACTCGACGCTTTTATTGGAGGTGTTCATCGCCGTGCAGCGATAATGGATGGGGAAATAGAACTCGTTTGCGGTGCATTTAGCTCTAATCCCGAAAAATCAAAGGAAACAGGAAAAGCCCTCTATCTCCCAGAAAACAGGGTATACGCAGACTATGAAGAAATGATCCTGAAGGAAAAAGAACTGTCGGAAGGTGATCGGATGGATTTCGTTTGCATCGTAACACCCAACTTTGTTCATTACGGCCCAACTAAATTAGCTCTTCAGAATGGTTTTCACGTTGTTTGTGACAAACCCATTACCCTCAATACCGAGGAAGCCGAAGAAATTGCGGCACTTGTCGAATCCACCGGATTACTTTTCTGCCTGACACATACATATACCGGCTATCCTATGGTAAAGGAGGCTCGTGCGATGATCGCCAACGGCGCCATTGGCAAAGTCCGTAAAGTGATTGTAGAGTACCCGCAGGGCTGGCTTTCGAGCTTTGTGGAAGGACAGGGCACCAACAAGCAAGCAGAATGGCGTACAGACCCGGCTCGTTCAGGTGCGTCGGGTGGTTTGGGAGATATCGGCACGCACGCCGAAAACCTGGCAGAATATGTCACGGGACTTCACATCACGCAACTCTGCGCCGATCTTACCATTTTTGTAGAAGGGCGCCTTCTTGACGATGATGCTCACGTACTTCTCCGCTTCAATAATGGTGCAAAGGGTATCCTGCAGAACAGCCAGATCGCAAACGGTGAGGAAAACGACCTCAACATACGCGTATACGGTGAAACCGGCGGATTGGAATGGAATCAGATGGAGCCAAACACACTGATTCACAAAACCAACCAGGGAACGCGCCTGGTAAGAACGGGTGTAGGAAATTTATCCCAGGCAGCGCAGGTACACACACGTGTTCCCGCGGGCCATCCCGAGGGTTACTTCGAAGCTTTCGCCAATCTCTACCGCAACTTCGCCCTGCACGTAAGAGCACGTATGGAAGGTACAACGGTTGATCCGGTCTATGACTTTCCGACCGAAAAAGACGGTCTGAGAGGCATGAAATTCATTGATGCTGTGATTGCGTCGAACAAATCAGACCTGAAATGGACTGATTTTTAGGTGAACGCATCGAGTTATACGAGTTAGGCGTTAGCTTCGCAAACGCTTTAACAGAACTATTTAAGTCGCACAATTTTTCATTTATTTTACTAAATCATTTTATGAACAAAATTAAAGTTGGCGTTGTAGGTACCGGCTTCATTGGACCCGCACACATTGAAGCGTTAAGACGCCTTCCAAATGTAGAAGTGGTGGCACTTTGTGAAGTAACTGCTGAACTTGCCAGAGAAAAGGCGGATATGCTGGGAATTGAACGTTCCTACACCTTTGATGACTTGCTCAAACAAGACGACATTCAGTCTATCCATATCTGCACGCCAAATTTTCTGCATTATTCCCAATCCAAAGCAGCGCTATTGGCGGGGAAACATGTGATTTGTGAGAAGCCTTTGGCCAAAGACCTTGCAGAAGCCGAAGAATTGGTAGCGCTTGCTGCAAAATCCGGGTTGGTTAATGCCGTGCACTTTAACCTGCGTTACTATCCCCTGGCCCGCCAGATGAAATCCATGAGAGAAAGTGGCGATCTGGGTGAAATTTATTCTTTCATAGGCTCATACCTACAGGATTGGCTCTTCTACGAAACCGATTACAACTGGCGCCTTGAACCAGATAAATCAGGCGATTCTCGCGCCATTGCTGATATAGGATCCCACCTGATGGACATCCTGGAATATATAACCGGTCTGAAAACGGTTGCCGTTCTGGCCGATTTCAACACCATTCACAAAACCCGGAAGAAGCCGTTGAAACCAGTGGAAACCTATTCCGATAAAATGCTTACGCCCGAAGACTACGCTGATGTGCCCATTACCACAGAAGATCACGCCAACGTTCTGTTGCGTTTCGACAACGGCAGCAAAGGGGTCATCACCGTCTCTCAAGTATCTGCCGGACGGAAAAACCGCATGACGCTTGAAATTTCCGGCTCCAAAAAGACTTTTAACTGGACATCGGAAGCACCGAATGAGATGTGGATTGGTAACCGTGATAAGAGCAATGAAGTGCTTATCCGTGATCCATCGCTGGTAAATCCTGACGTACGCTCTCTGATCACTTTCCCCGGAGGCCATAATGAAGGCTTTTCGGATACCTCCAAACAACTTTTCAAAGAAGTGTATGCAGCAATAGAGCAAGGCAAGCAGCCCGAAAACCCCACATTCCCAACCTTCGCCGATGGATACCGCGAATTGCTCATCTGCGAAAGAATCCTGGAAAGCAACAAAAAACAAGGATGGGTGGAAGTTTAATAATTTAGAATGAGAGAATGACAGAATGATTGAATAGTTGACAGGCACACACTTTTGGAAATGAATGAAATTAATGCGAAGCAGGCATTCATTGAGGAGCTAAAGTATAGAACCAAACAGTTTGTCCTACGTAGCATCAAACTTTTCCGGGCTTTACCGTCAACCGAAGAAGCAAGGATTATTGGAAAGCAATTTCTTAGATCCTCTTCATCAGTCGGGGCAAATTACCGTGCTGTCTGTCGATCAAGAAGTCAAAAGGAATTTTTCGCCAAACTTAGTATAACCATTGAGGAGGCTGACGAGTCATTGTTTTGGCTGGAGATTATCTCGGAATCTAAGATCCTGCCAGTGGAAAAGTTGGACAGTCTGATGAAAGAGGCGGAAGAAATCGTTAAAATTCTTTCCACGGCCAGAAAAAGTTCGAGTCAGTAAAATTCGAGTCATCCGTCATTCTATCATTCACTCATTACATCATTCAACATTAACAAAATATGAAAACAATTAAAGGACCTGGGATATTTCTTGCTCAGTTTTTGGGTGATGAAGCTCCGTTTAATTCATTGGATTCCATTGCCGACTACATGGCCGCTCTGGGCTACAAAGGCCTGCAGCTACCCGTATGGGATCCGAGAGTGATTGACATCAAGCTGGCGGCTGAGTCGAAAACATATACAGATGAATTAAAAGGCAAACTGAATGCCAAAGGACTGGAAATAACCGAATTATCGTCTCATATCATCGGACAGCTCGTGGCATCGCATCCGGTTTATGACGAAATGTACGACGGTTTCGCAGCGCCGGAAGTGCGTAAAAATCCTAAAGCGCGTGCAGAATGGGCAACGCAGCAACTTAAATATACAGCTCAGGCCAGCAGGAATCTGGGTTTGACAGCCAGTGCAACGTTTTCCGGAGCATTGGCCTGGCCATTTCTGTATCCTTGGCCACAACGCCCGGCCGGTTTGGTAGAAACTGCTTTTAAGGAGTTGGCGGCCAGATGGAAACCCATTTTGGATGTCTATGACGAAAATGGTGTAGATGTGGCCTATGAATTACATCCCGGCGAGGATCTTTTCGACGGATCCACCTTCGAAATGTTTGTAGACTACCTGGGAGGGCATAGCCGTGCCAATATCAACTACGACCCCAGCCATTTTGTATTACAGCAGCTTGATTATTTACAATTCATAGATCTTTATCATGACCGCATCAAAGCGTTCCATGTGAAGGATGCTGAATTTAATCCAACCGGTAAACAGGGCGTTTACAGCGGTTTTGCCGGATGGGCTGACCGGGCAGGGCGCTTCCGTTCACTTGGAGACGGCCAGGTGGATTTTGCTGCTATTTTCTCCAAACTGTCGCAATACGATTACGGCAGTTGGGCGGTTTTGGAATGGGAATGCTGCATCAAATCGCCCGAACAAGGTGCAGCTGAAGGAGCACCTTTTATCGCAAATCACATTATTGAAGTGACAACAAAGGCTTTCGATGATTTTGCAGGAACAGGCGCTGATGAAGCATTTAACCGGAAAGTTCTGGGAATCTGAAATATAATTTGAAAAAGTGCAGTAAGCTGGCTACCAT
The DNA here is from genome assembly GCF_902506755.1 of Dyadobacter sp. 32. Classification (GTDB taxonomy): domain Bacteria; phylum Bacteroidota; class Bacteroidia; order Cytophagales; family Spirosomataceae; genus Dyadobacter. The sequence goes on from NZ_LR735258.1 coordinate 2,650,119, forward strand.
TAGGATGACAGCTCACTGCACTTTTTTATTGAAATATAAATTCAAAACGGCCTTCGCGAAGTCACCATGCACACTAGCACACATCCAACGACCCACTCAATACCAGGATAATTAATGAATATGAAAGCAAACATCCTATTTTGAGGAAAAAATTCGTTTAAAAAAGGTAAGTTTGACAATTAAAATAAATCGAACCCATCATAACCATAACCATTTTCACAATGCAATTTAATGTCCGCGGATTAGTGCCATTAGCAGTGCTTTTCTTCATTTTTTCCCTTTCATCCTTCGTTGCCGCCCAGGTAGTCACCCCCGAAAAACGTGTACTGGTATTTTCCAAAACCGCTGGATTTCGTCATGGATCCATTGCAGCAGGAAAAACTGCTATTCAAAAGTTGGGAAGTGAAAATGGCTTTTCGGTTGACACAACAGAAAACGCAATCGTTTTTACAGAAAAAAACCTGCGGAGATACAGTACTGTAATTTTCCTGAACACTACAGGTAACGTGCTGGATGAAACACAGCAGGAAGCATTTGAACATTACATTCAGGCAGGAGGTGGCTATGTGGGTATACACGCCGCAACGGACACCGAATATGACTGGCAATGGTACAACAGACTGGCCGGTGCGCAGTTTGCGAGCCATCCCGGAAATCCGAACGTTCAGGAAGGAAATGCTTTCGTAGTAGATGACAACCATCCATCCATGGCCGGATTCCCGAAAAACTGGAAAATTAAAGATGAATTTTACGACTTTAAGAATTTCAACAAGCAAGTAAAGGTTCTTGTAAAAATCGACGAGAAAACTTACAAGGATGGGAAAATGGGCGACGATCACCCCATGTCATGGTATCACGAATTTGACGGAGGTAAGGCTTTTTATACCAATTTTGGTCATGAAAATGCTACATTCAGCAACCCCGTCTTTTTGAAACATCTGATGGGTGGGCTCAGCTATACCATGACTTCCAGCCTGGACTTTTCAAAAGCACGCCCGGAAGAAAACCGCTTCACAAAAAAGGTTTTGGCTGCCAAGCTCGATGAACCTACCGAACTAGTGGTGCTGGACGATCACCGGGTATTACTCACGGAGCGGAAAGGTAAACTGAAATTATACAATCCTAAAACCGGAAAAATTAAAGTTGTAGCGGACGTTCCGGTCTACTCCAAACAGGAATATGGTTTGATGGGGTTGAATATCGACCCAAACTTTAAAACGAACAAGCTGGTTTACCTTTATTATTCCCCACCGTCCTCCGAGGCCGATACAGCACAGCATTTGTCCCGATTTAAATACGATGATATCAGGGACACATTACTTTTGTCCACAGAGGAAACGTTGCTGACAATCCCTGTAAAACGGACCGATTGCTGCCACACTGGCGGCTCAATTGCCTGGGATGCCAAGGGAAATTTGTATTTATCGACCGGTGATGACGTTAACCCATTTCAATCAAATGGATTCGGGCCAATAGACGGACGTCCCGGACGTGAAGGCTGGGATGGTCGACACTCTTCCTCCAACACCAATGACCTGAGAGGTAAAATTGTGAGAATAAAACCTCGCTACGGCGACCGCCGTGCGAACATGCCCGGCGGGACAAACCTGTATGACATTCCTGATGGTAACTTGTTCCCGGCTGGAAATCCAAAGGCAAGACCCGAGATTTATGTAATGGGGACCAGAAATCCTTATCGTATCTCTGTGGATCAACATACCGGATACGTGTATTGGGGAGATGTGGGCCCGGATGCGTCCAATGACAGTCCCACGCGCGGACCAAGAGGTTACGATGAGGTAAACCAGGCAAGGAAGGCGGGCTATTTTGGTTACCCACTCTTTATTGGTGATAACAAACCCTATCGTGCCTATGATTTTGAGACGAAGGTTTCAGGTGAACTGTTTGATCCTGCGAAACCGATCAACGACTCCCCGCACAACACCGGTTTGAGAGAATTACCGCCAGCGCAACCTGCCTTTATCTGGTATCCTTATGCCGAATCCCCTGAATTTGGTGCAATCGTAGGAAAAGGCGGCCGTAACGCTATGGCTGGTCCGGTGTACTATTACAACGATTTCAAAGACAGCAAAGATAAATTCCCAACTTACTACGACAAGAAGTTTTTCTCTTACGACTGGATCAGGGATTTTATCAATATCGTTTCCATGAACGATGCCGGAGATATTGTCAACATTCAACGGTTTATGCCCAAAACGAGTTTCAGCCATCCCATTGATATGCAGTTTGCCAATGATGGTTCTCTGTACACATTAGAATACGGCCCCAACTGGTTTGCCCAAAATGATGAAGCCAGCTTGTCACACATTACCTTCAACGCCGGAAACCGGGTCCCCGTTGCTAAAGTCACTGCCACCAATACCATTGGAGCTGTACCATTAAAGGTTGTCTTTTCCTCAAAGGGCTCCATTGATTACGACAAGGATGCGATCAAATACGAATGGTCGTTCGGTAAAGGATTACCAAAAAGCAATGTAGCCAATCCGACTTTCACTTATTCTAAACCTGGCGAATATGTGGCAACCCTAGAAGTTACCGACTCAGCCGGCAATAGCAGCACATCGGAAGTGACCGTGAAGGCGGGCAATGCGATTCCGAAAGTGGATGTGGCCATCAAAGGAAATAAAACATTCTACTGGAACGATAAACCTGTAAGCTATGAAGTATCTGTGGCAGATAAAGAGGACGGAAGTACTTTAAACAAGAAAATTCCGGAAGACGAGGTTAGTCTCACGATCAACTATCTGGAAGGATTTGACAAAACCCAGCTGGCACAAGGTCACGTAGCCAATACTGGTTTTGAGACTGGTAAACGATTGATTGAACTAAGCGACTGTAAAGCTTGCCATGCGGTCAATAAAAAGTCTATCGGGCCTGCCTACATAGAAGTAGCCAAACGCTACGAAAAAGAACGCAATTCAGTGAAAACACTGGCCGCGAAAGTGATCAATGGTGGGGGCGGTGTATGGGGAGAGCAGGCCATGGCGGCCCACCCGCAACATAAACCGGAGGAAGCGGAAGAGATGGTAAAATATATTCTGTCATTGGCTAAGGAAAAAGTGGTAGACAAAAAACCATTAAAGGGCTCTTACGTAACCCAGGCCAAGCAAAAAGAAGGCTCTTACATTTTCAATGCCAGTTACACCGACAAAGGAAACCCGATTGTTGGCCCATTGACCGGCTTTAAATCGGTAGCACTGCGTCCGGCCAAAATCCGTGCGAATACCTACGAGGAAAGCAAGGACGTTTCAACATTCAAGATTCCTAACGGTGCAGAAGTTGTAACCGGCCTGAAAAACGGCAGCTATATTGCATTTACTGATATTGACCTGACTGGAATCAGCAGTTTAGACATAGCAACCGGATTCAGGCAAGGACAGAGCGCAGGAGGAATTCTGGAAGTGAGACTTGACTCTCCAACAGGAACCAAATTAGGTGAAGCCAAAGTGGAGTCAGCAGATACTCTTACTATTCCGGCGAAAGGCACTTCGGATGGTAAGCTGCACAAGCTTATTTTCCTATTCAAAAATACCAATGCAGGATCCAAGTCATTGTTTTCAATTGACTGGATTCAATTTAATACTTCACTTTAGCAAAATATTCAAAGACAAAAAAACACCACGGACACAATCGTCCGTGGTGTTTTTTTTGCCCCCTTTAAGTACGCTACAATTACGACCCCTTTGCTCGCCACACCGAGCTTTTTACCTCAAGCTCCATGGGTTATCAGCAAAGCCCTCAATACCCAATCCAAACAAGGCAAAATCGTATTTTACCGGGTCGTGGGGATCCAATGTCTTAAGCGCAGTAGTCAACTCCAAGGCTGTTTGCCAATCTGTTACGGGCCTCTTTATCAGTCCAAGCAAGCGCCCGACCCGGTCTACATGAACATCACAAGGACACACCAGCAAAGCCGGCGAAATATTGTTCCAGATACCGAAATCCACACCCTTGTCGTCTACGCGTACCATCCAGCGCAGGAACATATTCATGCGTTTACAGGAGGATTTTCTAATGGGCGTAGCGATGTGTTTTCTAGTCCGAACACTGAAATTTTCAGAGTTGCAAAACAATTCATGAAACCCGATCAGCCCATTTTCAATGGTGGTATCAGATTCGAGGATGTGATTACTAAATGCATTTTCCAGCGAATCATGCTGACGATAATATTGCTGAAAAAAGTGTAAAAAATAAAGTGTATCGGTCGCGTTGAAGGTGCGATGCTTGAAAGCAAGGAATTTTTTCAGGTCACCTTCCGTATGATTCAGGACAAAATCGAACGGAGCATTGTCCATCAGTGCGGAGAGTTCCAGACATTTGTTAATGATGGTTTTACGTTGTCCCCAGGCCAGCATGGAGGCCCAAAAACCCATTATTTCAATATCCTGTCTCAAAGAAAACCGGTGCGGGATGCTTACCGGATCGTTTTCAATAAAATCCCTTCTATTGTACTGCTCACTTTTTTTCTCAAGTAAATCAATCACAAAGTAAGGAATTTCTATGCTTTTAGGCTCTGCTATTACCATTTCCACCTCCAAACACAAATGCAAGTACCCGGGATATTCCTGAAAAAAACATCAGAATTACTGAAAACAAAAATGTAAATATGGCGATAAACGGATAAAGCAGGGTAAACATAATACGCCATGCCTTGTAACCAGCCGTATTTTTAAGTGCTGCCCTCTCTTCCTCTCTGCGTGACCTGAACTGTGGAGAATGCTTCATGATTCCTGACTATTATCTACTTCCTGTTTTAAATGTGTGTTCGCAGCAAACAGGTTACTCAAGATAACTCACAACAGCGCGGAAACGTTTGCTATTGGGCGAAACTTTTTCAAACGCTCTGGAAGACATTTTAATAATAATATCCTCATTGGCACTGGTGTCAGGAATTCGACCCACAATTTTAACAATAATACTTTCCTGGTTATATTCATTCAATACATTCACTAACGACCCAATGGGAGCGGTTCTGTGTAGCCCCAGAAACTTGCTGGTACTTTCTCCCGTTTCGATACCTTCTGCCAACCCTGACTCTGATTTGGATTTACCCCTGATCACTTTTGGGGCAACTACCTCCTCCACAGGCTTAACCACCTTCTCCGCCACCACGGCCTTTGCTCTAACGGAATCCTTCACGACGTTTGTTACAACTTTAGTTGCAGGAGCAGCGGCAACCGTTTTTTCCACTGATTTATCCCCCACGATTAATGTCTGCCCATCTTTTAGATTATCATCCGTAAGATTATTCCACTTACGGATATCCGCCATTAAAACACCATATTTTACAGCAACCCGGTAAAGTGTTTCGCCCGCTTCCACCCGATGTATTCCATTTGGCGCAACCGCGACAGCCGACGAAGCACTTGGAGGTGCAGAAGTTGGCGTTGCGGGTGTTGTGGTCGGCAATGACTTAACGGGTGCCGGTGTATTTAGCACGGGCTTGGTCTCTTTTAAATCCGGTTTTGTAGCTACCTTGATCTCTTCTTTTTTTGATTCTTTTTTTGTAGTCTTCGCTGTATAGGGCACTCTGATGGTCTGCCCTGATTGTAATCCGTCAGCCATGCCGGGATTCGCTTCACGAAGCGCGTGAATGGTAGTGCCGTACTGCCGTACAACGGCAAACATAGTCTGCCCCTGGTTAACACGGTGCAAAACAAAAACCTTTCCACCGACCCTCTCCACACCCACAGAGTCAAAACGAGCTATTCCCCTGGCATGGGCACTTTTCAATCCAGTAAACATCCCTGCCAAAATGGCAAAGCAAAATACGTATTTCATTTATTATGAAAGCTTTAAACTTCTAAACTCGTTACTATTGCAAAGATATACCAATGTGCCCCCTCTGAGTAAAATGGTAGATTGTCCTACACCATCACGCCTCTCAGCAAGTTTTTCATGTAGCATTATCTCCCTGTTGCTCGCAAAGATTGCCAAATACTGGGCAACTTTTTCCTGCTCGTAAATATAATAAGAAAAGATCATATAGGGCCGACAGTCCAGATAATCGATACAGACCGGATTGCTAACGTCCAGTTGGTTTTTCAAAAATGAAGACAACATTGCAAAATAATCTTTTCCAGCACTATAACGGATAGGCTGTTTTAAAATTATTCCCGTAACCGTATCTGTATGTCTGCAGCCCTCCTCTGGCACATCCTCGCCTGTGTTTGCGTAGGCGGTCACATAATGCACGGCACCGGGCTGCCGTGTGGCAAGTTGGATCATACGCTGATCAATGGTCTTGACTAAAACACAATCGGGCAGTGTCCAAAGCAAGTTGCCTGTATCAACAGACAGGGCAGATAGATCTGTGGGCTCAGGCAGGTCGGGATAGCGATTGTGATGGATATAGATTTGATTGTGTCCGAATCCGGTGATTGACGACCACCAGTCGACACCCTCAGGGTACGAAATCCACTTCACTGCTCGTCCATCCAAATCAATAAGTGCGAAAGAAATCTTCTTTTCTGTAATTTCACGCAATTCTATGGCCCATTCATTTCTGTCTGGATCAGGATGAGGCAAAATCCGCCAGATATTTTGTAAAAATGTATGTGTAAAAACTTTTTGCAATTTTTTAGCTTTATTTTGAAGTCGAAATTATAAAACATCAATCAAACTCCAACCTTGTGCAAATATTAGGAATAATTCCAGCCCGATACGCTTCTACCCGTTTTCCGGCGAAAGCCCTGGTCGATATCGGCGGAAAGAGTATGATTCAGCGCGTTTATGAACAATCCGTACAGGCAACCAAACTTTCCAAAGTGGTGGTGGCTACTGACGATGTGCGTATTTTTGACCATGTTTTGGATTTTGGAGGAACTGCTATTATGACCTCAGAGGACCATCAGAGTGGCACAGACAGATGCTTTGAAGCATTAACCAAAACAGCAGGAACGTTTGACTACGTCATCAATATCCAAGGTGACGAACCATTCATCAGTCCTGAGCCGATCAACCGGCTAGCCGATGCATTAAACTCTGAAACCGAACTGGCTACGCTTGTAAAAGTGATTGATAACCAGGAAATTCTTTTCAATGTAAACGTACCAAAAGCTGTACTCAACAAACGGGGCGAGGTGCTTTATTTCAGCAGGCAAACGATTCCCTATCTGAGAAGCTCCGAACCCGATAACTGGCTAAGCGAGCATTGGTTTTATAAACACATAGGAATCTATGCGTATCGAGTGGATGTACTCGAAGCTATAACCAAACTGCCTGTCTCATCGCTTGAAAAGGCCGAAGCCCTGGAGCAATTGCGCTGGCTGGAGAACGGCTATGTGATCAAAGCTGTGGTGACCTCCGACGATTCACATGGCGTAGATACACCGGAAGATCTGGAAAGAGTTTCCAGGAAGTTTTTGCGTTAAGTACCTCTCGGGAACGAAAATTGAGTGACTTAGGAATGACTGTCAACGTGTGGGGCGGAACCTGTTAAAAAAGCTTAAAACTCGTTTTTTCATACCAGACGCAAGCATGGCACGTTACAAATACATGGTTTTAATACTAAATCGATAAAAAAAATTATGCAATACAACATTCTTTGGGCCGACGATGAAATAGATCTTCTTAAACCTCATATCATGTTTTTGACAAACAAGGGATATAACGTCACGCCTGTAAACAGCGGAGCGGATGCCCTTGACCGGATTGAAAACGACCGATTCGATATCGTGTTCCTCGATGAAATGATGCCTGGCATGACGGGGCTGGAAACGCTTGCTCAAATAAAGCAAATGCAGCCAACCTTACCCGTGGTGATGATTACGAAAAGCGAAGAAGAGCACATCATGGAGGATGCCATAGGCTCCAAAATTGATGATTATCTTATCAAACCGCTCAATCCGAACCAAATACTTCTTTCAGTAAAAAAAATACTTGATAACAAACGACTGGTAACTGAAAAAACCACGCTTAGCTATCAGCAGGAGTTCCGAAATCTGGCGATGCAGTATCAGGATAGGATAGGTCATGAAGAGTGGGCCGACATTTACAAAAAACTGATTTACTGGGAGCTGGAACTTGAGAGTTCCGACGACCAGGGCATGTCCGAAGTATTTAGCATGCAGAAAAGTGATGCAAATGCCAATTTTTGTAAATTTATTGAAGAAGAATACGAAGACTGGCTTAACGATCCAAGGTCAAACAAACCGATTCTTTCACACCAATTGATGAAACAAAAGGTGTTCCCGCATCTGAAAGCTTCCACTGAACCGGTATTCTTTTTATTGATTGACAATTTCCGCTATGATCAGTGGAAAATGATTCAGCCTATATTGCAGGAGTACTTCAATATAGAGGAAGAGTCGTCCTACTATTCCATACTTCCCACGACAACAGGCTACGCCAGAAATGCAATTTTCTCCGGCCTCATGCCCAGCGAAATGGAAAGGAAATATCCACAGTGGTGGGTAAGTGACGAAAATACTCCTGACGGAGAAGAAGGACTAAACAATCATGAGTACGATTTTCTTCAAAAACAACTTGAGACCAATCACTTCAATATCAAGTCGTCCTACAATAAAATCTTAAATGCAAATCAGGGCAAAGCGCTTATCGACAACTTTAACAACCTGATGAATAATCAGTTGAATGTGATTGTGTACAATTTTGTGGATATGCTGTCCCATGCAAGAACGGATGTGCAAATGATCAAAGAACTGGCACCGGATGAGGCTGCATACCGGTCCATTACCCGTTCCTGGTTTCAGCATTCTCCGTTACTGGACTTCTTGAAAAAAATTGCAGAGAAAAAATGTCGCCTTATCCTGACTACCGATCATGGCATGATCAGGGTACAAAAACCTGTAAAAATCATCGGGTATCGGGAAACCAATACCAACTTGCGATATAAACACGGAAAAAATCTCGGCTTCGACGATAACCACCTCATGGTCTGCCGGAAACCTGAACGGATATTTTTACCAAAACCGCATGTATCCACGTCGTATGTTTTCACCAAGGAAGATTATTTCTTCGCTTATCCCAACAATTACAATCAGTATGTGAATTTATACCGGGATACTTTCCAGCACGGTGGTGTTTCGCTGGAAGAAATGATCATTCCGTTTATTGACCTGAAAGCGAAGTAGAGGTGACTGTAAGAAGTCAGGAAGGCGATCTGGAGACAGCCTGACCACCAAAAAAAGACCCGGAGGTGAAAATTTCACCTCCGGGTCTTTTTTTGGTTTCCCTTTCTTCCCTTTCTCCCTTCTTCCTTTCCCCTTTTATCCCTCTATAACACTTCCATTTTCGCACTTCAGAACCCGTGCTGGAAATTTTTTGATAAAATCGTGATTATGTGTAGCCATTAAAATCGCGGTGCCCGCGTTATTAATGGTCTTAAAAACCTGGATAATTTGCTCACCCACTTCTGGATCCAGGTTTCCCGTAGGTTCGTCGGCAATCAGAATTTTTGGTTCATTCAGCATCGCACGGGCAATGACTACCCGCTGCTGTTCTCCTCCAGATAGCTGATGTGGCATTCTTTTCTGGGCCGTGCCCAGGCCCACCTGCATGAGCACTTCTGCAATCCTTTTAGAAATTTTAGGCTGTTGCTCCCACCCCGTAGCCCGAAGTACAAAAGACAAATTGTCTTCAACGGTACGATCGGACAGCAATTGAAAATCCTGGAAAACGATGCCGATACGACGACGTAAAAAAGGTATGTCGGCCCGTTTAATCTTATGCAATTCATAACCTACCACCTTTGCCGATCCCGTATGAAGCCACAGATCGGCATACAAAGTCTTCATCAAAGAGCTTTTTCCGCTACCCGTCCTGCCAATCAGGTACACGAATTCTCCATTTTTTATTTCAAAATGGACATCGTTCAATACGGGTCTGTCGCCTTGATAAATATCTGCCCGATCCAGTGCAATGATCGGCTCTGTTGATCCAGTCATAAATGTAAATTAAAAAACCCCGGTGCGTACCATGCTTAAATGCTAAACATGGTACGGACTGGGGAATATTAAAATTTAAGAATTTCCTTTTTTGTAATCTTCAAGGAACTTAGCAAGACCGATGTCCGTAAGCGGATGCTTAAGCAAAGCTTCCATTGCGCTCAAAGGACCGGTCATCACATCAGCACCCACTTCTGCACACTGGATTATGTGCATCGGGTGACGAACAGAAGCGGCCAGAACCTGCGTTTCATAACCGTAGTTACGGTAAATGGTAAGTATTTGTTCGATCAAACCAATGCCATCCGTTGAGATATCATCCAAACGTCCAATGAAAGGAGAAACATACGTCGCGCCCGCTTTGGCCGCTATTAACGCCTGACCAGCTGAGAAAATCAAAGTACAGTTGGTACGAACCCCTTTGGTTGAAAAGTACTTCAAGGCTTTCACACCTTCTTTGGTCATGGGTATCTTCACAACAATCTTATCGTCAATCTCAATAAGCTCCTCACCTTCACGAATCATTCCTTCCAGATCAATCGCAATAACTTCGGCACTCACGTCTCCGTCAACAATGTCACAGATCGCCTTGTAATGACGCATGATGTTATCCTTTCCTGTAATTCCCTCCTTTGCCATAAGTGAAGGATTGGTAGTAACCCCGTCTAAAACGCCAAGAGCCTGAGCTTCCTGAATCTCTTTCAGGTTAGCGGTATCAATGAAAAATTTCATATTGAAAATTGAATGGTTAGAATATGCTACAAAAGTAGAAAACCCTGATTAAAACCAAAAGAAAGAAGTGAATTGAAACAAAAGGGCATAAAAAAAGGCAAACCGAGAATCTCACCGCATCAACCACCTACCCTTGCTTCCGTCAGGACCTGGGGGATTCGGAAGGAGCTGGTAGTTCCGATTTGCCTCTGCAAAGATAAAGACATTTTATTGACAAAAAGAAAACATTCATTTAACGTTTCAACTTACTTTTGCACGAACCAACTATAAATGAATGACTATGCCGAAAATATTTTTTTTTATTTTTCTTTTTGCCCTTTATTCCTGCCAGTCCTCTGATGCGTTTTTGACAAAAGCCAAATCCCTGATGAAAGATGGTAAAACCAAGGAAGCCATTGAATATTTGAACAAAGCCATAGAAAAAAATACGTCCAATGCCGAAGCGTTCAATACCCGCGGGGTGGCCTACTACGAATTGAAAGAGTATCCCAATGCATTGCTGGATTTTAATCAGTCTATTAAACTTCAAAACGACTCTTACCGGCCCTACTTCAACAGAGCGATGTTGTATACCAGTGAAAACAGGCTCGACTCTGCTTTATCGGATTACAACAAAGCCGCACAATTGGCGCCCGACACATCCGATATTTTCCTGAACCGGGGTCAGATCCATGCTTTACTTGAAAAATTACCCGAAGCCATCTCCGATTTCCAAACCGCAACGAAGCTGGACGAAAACAACAAACAAGCATGGTATAACCTGGGCAATACCTATTACCGCCAGAACGATTTTAAAAAAGCAGCTTTGGCATTTCGCGAGACAGTGAAGCTGGATTCTCAATATGGCAAAGCCTTCTACGGATTGGGACTGGCGCAATGGAACGACAATGAAAAAGACCTTGGCTGTGGAAACTTTAAGCAGGCTCTTAAGCTTGGTTATGCGGATGCCAACGCGGCCATCATTGAATATTGCAAGTAAATTTACCTTTAAATACGGTTTATTTTGTAATTCGCAAGGGTTGAATTAATTTACGTTTACCCATTTAACACTCGATTCAATGAAATTATTCAAAATTATCTTCGGACTTTTGTTTGTACTATTTTCCTACTTCCAGTTGAATGACCCGGACTCTGAAATATGGATCTTCATATACAGTATCGCGGCCCTAGCCTGCTACATGAGTATACGGGAGCTTTGGCCAGGATGGGTATTTTATATACTGGCCGCTGCCTACGTCATAGGAGCAGTGCTTCAATGGCCACCTCAGTATGAAGGAATATTTTTTGGCGAGGCTCAGATGCGAAGCATCAATATCGAAGAAGCCAGGGAATCTCTGGGTTTGGGAATATGCGCTATCGTAATGGCAGTTCTGGGGAAATGGGGTTGATCATTCGTCAAAAACCCATTCCACTTCCTTGTTGGCAAATTCTACCGGAACTGTATCCTTACCGAACCGAATACATAATTTGCCCAAAGAAGTTACTCCAGTAATTTCACCCCGAAGGACCTCACCATTGACGCGGAAGCTCCGGACCATTCGATAACCATAGAGTAAGTTTAAATATTCCGAATTAATAAATTCCCGTCCGGCAACAGACCTCAATTTAAAATATTGTGCATCAATATGATACACCAATTTTTCAAATTCTTCTGGAAGAGAAAATATACGATTCCGATCCACTGACAAGGAAACGGCCCTGATATCTCCAAAATCATTTTGGTTGATATTGAGGCCTATTCCTACAACAGAACCGGATATTCTCGAACCCTGAATTGAATTCTCAATCGAGACGCCGCATATTTTGCGATCTTTTAGATAAATGTCGTTAGGCCATTTGATTTTTACATCCGTTGAATAGTATCTTAAATAACTACTTATGCCAACCGCAATGGCCTTGCTTAACAAAAACTGATCCTGAATCGGGATAAAATCCGGCCTCAATACGATCGAAAAAGTCAGATTCTGATTCGGCTCAACCAGCCATGCAGTTCCTCGCTGGCCTCGCCCCTTAGTCTGATTATTAGTAATGACAACGGTACCATCCTGACTGGCTCCTTCACGTACTATTTCAGCCGCTATGTCGTTTGTTGAATGACAACTTGGCAGATATATCACTTTTTTCGCAATTATTAGGGAATCGTATACTGTGTTGTACAATTTTTTTACTTTATTTTAGGATTACAAGTAATGGGACTAATCTACGCATGAAAGAACGCAAAAATAAAGAAGTATCTTCAAAACAACTGTCCGAGCTGGTAGCGAAAGGAATGGCAGAAAAAAAAGGGCAGGAAATAACAATTCTAGACCTTAGAAAAGTAAAAAATTCAATAACAGATTTTTTTGTTATCTGTTCGGGTAACTCCGATACCCAAATCGATGCATTGGCCAATTCTGTCGAGGACGAAGTATATAAATCTACCAAAACCGATCCCTGGCAAAAGGAAGGAAAAACAAACGGCGAATGGATTTTGATTGACTATGTCGATGTGGTTGTCCACATCTTCAATAAGGATCGCAGGAAACATTATGATCTCGAAGAGTTGTGGGGTGATGCCATTGTAACCCATTTCGAAGATGCAGTCGCATAAATAACGATGGCAATGAACATTAGCCGGTTGTGCAGTGTTGTTTAATAAATTTCCCATAATTAGCATACATAATGTCTGAAAACGATAATAAGCGAGGACCACTCAATCCGAAAAGTCCTCAGAAAGGGTATCAGGGTTGGATTATTGCTGCTCTGATAGCTACCATATTAGGTATAACGTACTTAAACAGGACATCGACAGTTCGCGATACAGATCAGAAAAGATTTGAGAAAATGATGTCGTCGAAGGAGGTTGAAAAAGTCACCATCGTGAATGACAAAACGGTGGAGATCACGTTGAAGCCGGAAGCCCTTAAGCTTGACAAATACAAAACCGTTTCGAAGGAGAATCCGTACTTTGGAGGTGAATCACCTTCGCACTATCAGTTTCAGGTTACTTCGGCTGAGACGTTTAAGAAGGATTTCGAGAAGATGCAGGAAGGCGTACCCAACGACGATAAGGTTCCTATGCTCGTGGATACCCGTAATGACTGGACCAGTTTCTTAGGAACCTGGGGCTTTTTCATTATTATGATACTGGTGATGTACTTTATCCTTGGCAGAATGTCGGGAGGAGTAGGACCCGGAGGGCAGATTTTCAATATTGGCAGATCCAAAGCAACCCTTTTTGATGCAGACAGCAAGGTTAAAATTACATTTAATGATGTCGCGGGTCTGGATGAGGCCAAAGAAGAAATAAAAGAGATTGTAGAATACCTTCAGCACCCTGACAAGTTCAAAAAACTCGGTGCCAAAATTCCAAAAGGTGCTCTGCTTGTAGGCCCTCCCGGAACCGGTAAAACACTCCTGGCCAAAGCCGTTGCTGGCGAAGCGGGTGTACCATTCTTTTCCCTATCCGGATCCGACTTCGTTGAAATGTTTGTTGGTGTAGGTGCTGCACGGGTTCGGGATTTATTTAAACAGGCAAAAGAAAAAGCGCCGTGTATCATATTTATTGATGAGATTGATGCCGTTGGACGGTCACGGGGTCGTGGCGCTATGCCGGGATCGAACGACGAACGTGAAAACACGCTGAATTCACTTTTGGTTGAGATGGACGGGTTTGCTACAGACTCTGGAATTATCATCGTTGCAGCCACCAACCGACCCGATGTACTGGATCCGGCATTACTTCGCCCGGGTCGTTTCGACCGCCAGATCTCGGTGGACAAGCCAGATGTGATTGGCCGTGAAGCCATTTTCAAAGTCCATTTGAAACCGTTGAAACTGTCCACAGACGTTAATATTCAAAAGCTTTCATCGCAGACACCAGGTTTTGCAGGAGCTGAAATTGCCAACGTTTGTAACGAAGCCGCCCTGATTGCTGCACGTCGCGACAGAGAAGAAGTGACCATGCAGGATTTCCAGGATGCCATGGACCGCGTAATTGGTGGACTTGAAAAGAAGAACAAGCTTATTTCGCCTGAGGAAAAAGAAATTGTTGCTTACCATGAAGCGGGTCATGCAGTGTCAGGCTGGTTTCTGGAGCATGCCGACCCCTTGGTTAAAGTCTCTATTGTTCCTCGTGGTGTTGCAGCCCTTGGTTACGCCCAATATCTGCCAAGAGAGCAGTATTTGTATCGCACAGAACAACTTTTTGACGAGATGTGCATGACACTGGGTGGTCGTGCAGCTGAAGATGTAGTGTTCGGGAAAATATCCACCGGTGCACTGAGTGACCTGGAAAGGGTAACTAAAGTAGCCTACAGCATGGTAACAATGTATGGTATGAACGAGCGTATAGGAAACGTCTCTTACTATGATTCAAAACAGAGTGACTATGCGTTCACAAAGCCATATTCGGAGTCGACCTCTCAGGCCATTGATGAAGAAGTTCGTAAATTGATTGATCAGGCCTACCAGTTTGTTAAAAAGATGCTTTTTGAGAAGCGTGATCTGCTTGAGATTCTTGCAAGAGAGTTACTTGACAAGGAGATTCTTTTTCAAAGTGATCTTGAAAAATTAATTGGTAAACGTCCTTTCGAAAAGGAGACGAGCTATCAGGCTTACATCAATCGCCGCTCAAACGAGGAAGCTGCGATACATGAAGAAGTCCTTAAAAATGCAGAAAAAGACAAAGAGCAGAGTGAGATGGTTACAGAAGAAAAGGACATTTCCAACTCTTGATTTGTATTATATTTTATTTATTTAGAAAACCGGGCATTTGTTTGTGCCCGGTTTTATTTTTACTTTATGATTTACTTTCCTAAACACTTTAAGCATGCATTTTGAAATACAAAAACAGCATTTTGGCGAACTCACAGAATATATCATTCAGGAAAATGCTACCGGAAACAGGTTTGTGGTAATCCCCGAGTTGGGTGGAATTGTTCGTCAGTTATCGCTTCGTAAGGACAATACCTTGTTTTCAGTTTTGAAGACGCCGGGAACGCCGGATACCCTGCAAGGTGATACACAGAGCGCAAGCGAATTACTATTTCCTTTTGCAAGTCGAATACCAGGTGGCAGGTACAATTTTCTGGGAAAAGAATACATACTCGCACGCAATGATCCTTCACATGACAGTGCTATCCATGGATTGGTGAGAAAAAAGGACTTTCATTTAACCGAACAAGTGATTAATGAGGATCATGCCTGTATAGAACTTCATTACAACCTGCACGATGCCGAGGGCTACCCCTTCCAGGTTAATTTTTCTATTCGTTACACCCTTTACGCCAATGGGCTGTTTAACCTCACTTATATTGCCAAAAATACCGGCACCGAACCCGCTCCGATCATGTTTGGGTGGCATCCCTATTTCAGGCTGGGTAATGAAATGACAGACGCCTGGAAAATTGATATTCCATCGGAGGAGATCGTGACCTTTGACTCAGATATGATGCCGGTGGGTAGAGAGCCATTCCCCCTATCCGGCCCAACACCTTTGTTTAAAAAAGTGCTGGACAATGCTTTTCATGTAAAACATACGGGTAATAATGCCTCCACCTACCTGATCTCAGACAATCAGGATGTGACATTGCAAATCGAACAGGAAACCGGAGAAGGAAAATTCAATCACCTGGTGATATACACGCCGCCGGAAAGAGATTGTGTAGCAATAGAACCCCTTACAGCCAATGTGAATGCATTCAACAACGGTGAGGGCTTAAATGTATTGGCGCCGGGGAGCATTATGCAAGGTACTATCGGAGTTCGCTTGCGCTAAACACGGTTTCGGTAATACCATCGTGCTTTTGGTAAAAGAAGCCGCCACTCCAGAAGATAAGCCACATGTTTTAACAGGATTCTGAGCTTGTCAGTTATCCTGTCTCTATATTTCATGTTGAAGTAAAAAATACGCCAGGACTTGGTCATCGGTTTCGTTCGCCTGTTTTCCCAATGGGCCAGTACGGCCGATGCCAGGCTGTCAGAAGGGTAATCTGACAGGTTATCGCCAGCAATGTACTTGCCATAATCTTCACCCGTAAGCATGCGTACCAAACCCAGCGATTGAAGCAGGAGCTGGTAAAAACCTTTGTCCCGGGCGACACTTATTACATAGGGCCAGTCCAGGGTATCAGAAAATTTACGCAGTAGCCTGACAAAATCTCCCATGTATTTCAACTTATCCCACTGCTCCACACCTGCATGATGAACGAGCATCATCAGTAACTGATTATCAGGTGAAGGTACCTCAATCTTCTCACCCAGCACCTCAAACAGCATCGTGCGCGACATCAGCTCCTCCCAGGTAAACTCATAGGAAAACCGCGGGTATGAAGAATTCCATTGAATTTCCAACGACTTAACGGCACTTTCTACATCCGGTACCAGAGGAAGCTGATAATCGGTTTCAAAATACAGCCGTGAAACGCTCTCGTCTTCAAGCAAGAATTTCCTGTAAGCATCCGGCTGAAAACCGAAGCGACCTAGCACGTGCAGCCCTTTTGTGATATGCTGTTTCCTTAAAAAGTAATCGATATCGCCGAATTCTCTCAATCCTGGTCTCTCATAAAGCCACCAGGCCCAAAAAGCGCCTTTCATTAAAAAAGCGTCCACGGCATTGTTTCTCAATGCAGCATTCAATTCCAGTGATTTACGTAGAAAAATCATGTTATAGACCGCATCATTGATGCTGTGCGCTTTCAGATCTTCGAAATCTTGTACGTGGATTAACCCCGGATGAGCCGTCAAATAATCGTACAGCAGAGACTGCACCTGGTGATATCGGGAAAGAATGGCCAACCTGGCTGAGTCGGGTGATGTGTTGTCAAATAAGGAAAGATCTTCATTTCCTCTCAATGCCGCCTTAATTAAAGTCGACAACTCCGCTGAAATCTTTACATTTTTATCCATTTTTACCGAAACTATGCTTCTCCAATGATTGTGCTACCCACTTCTGCAGGTTCTCAAACCCATCGGGACGCCTCTTATCCCAGATTTTAGCGGAGCTGGCACATTTGAAACTTTGCAAAAAGTGTTGCTTCAAATGTTCATTTTTCACAAGCTGAATAGGTAAAGGAAAATTTCTTAACATTTTGACCGGTATATCCGAAGGGACCAATGATCTAAGAATAGGGCGATTTTTTGCCTTATGGATGAAAAAAACCTGTCCTAGTCGAATGGGCTCGTGCGAAAAATTGTCCTTAGGCTGGAATGAAAATTTATTGACGCCCTCACTTACCGGAACGAGTGACGATTTTGTATAAGCAAGACCGTTTACCGTATTCTCCCAAATTTTAAGCTGCGGGTAGGCAGGAATGATGTAGGGACTACCGCTACTGTCAAAGTTGATGGCGGTGAGGTCATCGCTCAGCATTCTACAACCAGCCTTTATAAATGCGGCGGCAGTGCTTGATTTTCCAGCCCCGGGATTTCCCATGAAAACCCATGCTTCCTCACCCACCTGAACCGAGCTGGCATGCAGCAAAAAATGCCCCTTTTGGAAGAGAATCAAACCAATCGCCTCACTTACCGTGAAAAGACTCAGTAAATTCGGATCCTTGGTATAGGGATTAATGGTAAGCACTTTTGCATCAACAGCTTTAAAGGCAGCTATCCCCTCCCAGTTCAAAAACAGCTGATCATCCAGCTGGCCAAAATAGGCCTGTATACCCCGGCGATGAATGGTGGTCTTAAACAATCCCGGCAGGATTACTTCACCCAGTTTGATCACCAAATCAATACTTGCTCCAGCTTCGTCAGCACTCAGTTCGGGAAGCTCGATCTCTGACGATATTCTTAATCCGTAAGCTTTGTAAAAATACATGTATCGCAAGACAGCGTGAAAGTCATTATTGCCATACCCATATTCGTTTGTAAGAAACCGAATCGGACCAATCTCCGATAATGATCTTACCGTTTCTTTCAATCCAGGCATGGGCCTCAAATCCCGTTCCCGGGTTAATGTCTACGCCAATTTCCAGTGTAAGGGATGAGACGTTTCGCATCAAATACTTAGTGGCCAGGGCACGAGGCAGGCAAAGTAATTCAAAAGGTAAAATATTGGCAGCTGTACTCACCGCCCATACAATATCATCGGTTTTTTTCTCGGAAATTTCGGAGTACTGCCTTGTACGAGAAAGCCAGTAAAACAATTTACGGAAGCCGGAGAATGACAAAAATACCAAACCAGCTTTGATCCATAGAAGAGAAAATACGGCACGAACAAAAGCTAATTTCCGCGAGGAAGTTAATTGTGTCCATTTTGTCCAGTATTTTAGAACCTTTCCCAATCGATTAATCTGTTGTTTCAACCAGTTTTTCAGAAATAAGATCTGAAAGCAGAGCATCAATATCAGCCTTACATGTCGCAGCATCAATTTCGTATTCACCCGAAACCATTTCACACAAGGATTCAATGGTTTGTGGCCCCTTTTCGAGACTATCCCAAACCAGGGCGCCTACTTCGTCCAAGCCATAATACGCGCCCTTATTATGATTCAAAATCACTATTTCTTCTGCTACCTTGGAGGCTATTTGTTGGGATGTTAACTGGTATCTCATCGTGTATGTAAGCTTGGGCGATCCGTTTTTCACCGAAAGCCATAAATGGTTTTCCCTTTTCTTCTATTACCCAGGAGTGCAAAGTAACCCCTGGAATGGGTATTTGCTGTAAAGTTAGAAATAATAATCACTCAATCTCAAACTTTATTCCTTGTGCGAGTGGTAAAGATTCCCCATAATTGATCGTCGAAGTCTGTCTGCGCATGTAAGCTTTCCAGGAATCTGACCCCGACTCGCGGCCACCTCCCGTTTCCTTCTCTCCGCCAAATGCCCCACCAATTTCCGCTCCCGAAGTGCCTATATTAACATTGGCAATGCCACAATCTGATCCCACCTGAGACAGAAAGGCCTCCGATTCCCGAACATTCAAGGTGAAGATAGCAGATGATAATCCCTGGGGAACCGCATTCTGAAGCGCAATAGCTTCCTCCAAATCCGTATAGGGGATCAAGTACAGTATGGGCGCAAAAGTTTCCTGCTGAACGATCGGAAAGTGATTTTCGACCACTGCGATACAAGGTACCACATAACATCCTGATTCGAAACCTGGCCCCGATAAAACTGCATATTCTGTTAAAAGAGTCCCGCCTGCCTCCTGAATTCTCTTCGTTGCATCTTCATAGGATTTCACTGCGGCCTTATCAATTAATGGGCCTACATGCACATTTTCGTCCAGGGGATTACCAATACGGAGCTGCCTATAAGCTCCGATCAATTTGCCCTTTACTTCTTCGAAAATATCCGTGTGAATAATTACCCTGCGGGTGGAAGTACAGCGCTGCCCTGCCGTCCCTACTGCTCCGAAAACGATTCCCGGTATGGCAATTTTCAGATCTGCCGAAGGCGTGACAATAACTGCATTATTCCCTCCCAGTTCGAGTAAGCTTCGGCCGAGTCTTCTGCCCACCGTCTCGGCTACCGACTTGCCCATGCGCGTACTTCCTGTTGCAGACACCAAGGCAATACGTGTATCGCCGGCCAGGAGCTCGCCCAAATCCTTTCCACCAATCATGACACTGCTCACACCCTCGGGTACCTCACTCTGTTCAAGTACCTTTCTAATAATATTTTGACAAGCCAGCGCAGCCAGCGGTGTTTTTTCAGATGGCTTCCATACACACACGTTTCCACATACCAAAGCCAGCATGGCATTCCAGGACCACACGGCTACGGGGAAGTTGAACGCTGAAATAATGCCTACCACACCCAAAGGGTGCCATTGCTCGTACATTCGATGGTTTACGCGCTCACTATGCATGGTGAGTCCGTAAAGCTGCCGGGAAAGCCCCACGGCGAAGTCGCAGATATCAATCATCTCCTGAACTTCACCCAGGCCCTCCTGAAGACTCTTACCCATTTCATAACTTACCAGCGTACCCAAATCCTGCTTGTATAATCTGAACTGCTCTCCCATCTGCCTAACAATCTCTCCCCTGGCTGGTGACGGGATCAATTTCCATTTACCAAATGCATCCTGCGCCTTTTTAATCACAAGCTCATAGTCATCTCCGTCTGCACTACTGACGCCCGCAATTTTTCTCCCATCAACCGGAGAAAAGGATTCCAGAATATCACCGCTTCCTTCTATACATTTTAACCCCGTGCTCACCCCGGAATTATTGGCCTGTACACCAAGCCTTTTCAGTACTTTATCAATTTCAATCATTTCCTACATGTTGTGATTTTACGATCAGCCCTCAATTTAATCAATTTCCGAAAAGTCAGACTTCTTTGAAAAATTGCCCATTGGACGTGTTTAAAAAATTATTCAGCCTGATATCCTCCTGTTTAATAAAACCTGAATCGGGCAGGGAACCATCTGCCACCATTTCTACTACTGAAGCAATGGATGCTGCTGTGGTCCAGGAGATGGCTCTCCAGTGCTGCCCATCGATCTGAACCGGATGGTATGCCCGGTAAAATTCCTCCCTCTCCAGATGATCGTCCTTCCAGCCTTCCACTACAGCATATACATATACCACGTCTTGCTGAACCGGTGGCTTGGCTTCTGTGAGGATCTGTTCGATGAGTTCCCGCTTCTCTTTTAAAATGAGCTCATAGAGCATAAAACGCATCAGGCTGCAATGTCCCGGATAACGGATTGTTTTGTAGTTCAGGGTGTCGACCCTTCCTTCAAACGTCTCACACATGGTTCCAAGCCCACCCGAAGTACTAAAAGCTTCAAACTCCTGCCCCTCGATATTAATCATTTCAATTCCTTCCAGTGAAGGTACCATTTTACGCGTGCCGTTGTGAATGACCTCCGCATCATTGATGTATTCATTCACCACACCAGCAGGTGACCAGGTGAATGAATACCCCATCAGTCCATTAGGATACCTGGGTAACGCGCCCACCCTTAGTTCAATATCCCGTAGCCGAGTGAATTTTTTGGCCAGGTCAGCTCCCACTATTCCAATAAAGCCAGGTGCAAGACCACATTGCGGGGCCATTACCCCCTTGCTGTCTTTGGCCATCTCACGGATAGCGGCCGTTGTACCCACATCCTCCGTGAGATCAAAATAGTGGATTCCACTACGATATGCGGCTTGTGCGATGGGCAGATTCAGATTATAGGGCATACAAGAAACCACAGCATCCTGCCCGGCGAAAAGTGAGTCCAAAAAATCAGTGTGTGTTACATCCCCTACCACTATCCTGAAAGGTAAAGCAACAGCGGGAGCCGATTTATCTACACCGGTCACTTCAAATCGTTTTTGAAGGAGCGAACCAACCAAAGACCCTACCTTACCCATTCCAATTACAAGTAGCTTTTTCATGTGATTATACCATGATTAAATTAAAACATATAATGTTATTAGGAAAGATAAGAAAAGAATTTGCAGATTTATAAATGGCAAGCGAGCTTTGAGCCAGGTTTATTAATATATATAAGTGATGCGAATCGTGATAATTGGAGGGGGTGCTTCGGGATTTATGGCTGCCATCACAGCTGCCGAAACTTTCCCTAACACCGACATTCTGATTTTAGAGAAAAATAAATCGGTGCTGAATAAAGTACGCGTATCAGGCGGTGGACGCTGTAACGTAACGCATAAGCCATCGGAAGTGCGTTTCTTTACCAAAAACTATCCCAGAGGTGAGAAATTACTCAAAAAGCTTTTCGCTAGTTTTGATGCGCAAAGCACCATTGAGTGGTTTAAAATAAGAGGGGTGGATCTGAAAACTGAATCCGATGGCCGTATGTTTCCCGTTTCCGACTCATCCCAAACGATTATTGAATGCCTCATCAGGAATGCCCGAAATCTGAATATCGGAATTGCGACAGGGAAAAGTGTTAAATCCTTTCGTAAAATAGACAGTCATTTCTCTGTTTTACTCGATAATGAAGAAACCATCCTGGCCGATAAGCTACTGATAGCCACGGGAGGTTACCCTAAACTAAGCGGATTCGGATGGCTTAGTGAACATGGACACCAGATCATTGAACCCCAGCCTTCTTTGTTTACTTTTAACACACCCGGCAGTTATCTGTTATCATTGGCAGGTATATCTGTTCCTGATGCTTATGTAAAAATCGCGGGCACAAAACATGAATGGCGTGGACCTTTGTTGATTACGCATTGGGGATTTAGCGGACCTGCGGTTCTAAAACTATCGGCCTGGGCAGCAAGAGATCTCGCCGAAAAAAACTACGACTTCACCTTCCGTGTCAATTGGGTAGCTGACATGAATGAACAGCAGGTAAGAGAATATTTTTTGGCCGAAAAAACT
Organism: Dyadobacter sp. 32; assembly: GCF_902506755.1. Taxonomy (GTDB): domain Bacteria; phylum Bacteroidota; class Bacteroidia; order Cytophagales; family Spirosomataceae; genus Dyadobacter. Next base: position 2,673,053 of record NZ_LR735258.1, read on the forward strand.
AAGACCCCAAAGCAACAAATTGCATCACATGCCCGATTTGGATTATCCCTCCGACTCTGGAAGGAGATGGCTTCTAAAGCTGGCATTTCCGAGAACCTGAAATGGGCAGATGCATCCCATAAAGTGCTGAACAGGATGACTGAGCTATTAACCAATTCACAGTTTGAGGTCAAAGGCAAAACGACATTTAAGGAGGAGTTTGTTACCTGTGGTGGAATAGCCCTATCCGAAATAAATCAGGACACCCTTGAGAGTACCAGGGTTCCCGGTCTTTATTTTTCAGGAGAAGTGCTCGACGTGGATGGCATCACGGGTGGATTCAATTTCCAGAATGCCTGGACAACGGGCTATATTGTTGGAAAAAACATCGGTAACTAAGGAGCCAAAGGCCCCCGGTTACTGAACCATTTTGTCAAAATAGGCTCTCACCTTTTTAGCCCGATCCGCTCCCACAATCTCTGTAAGCTTTTCCATTGAACTTTCTCTGATCCCTTTAACCGAACCAAAATATTTCAACAGCTTGGTTGCGGTCACTTTACCTACTCCTTCAACACCTTCCAACTCACTGACCAAACTTCCTTTACTTCGCTTATCCCTGTGAAATGTGATGGCAAAACGGTGTGCTTCGTCACGTATCTGCTGAATAAGTTTGAGCGACTCCGACTTTTTATCTATGTATAAAGGAAGTGAATCCTCCGGGAAATAAATCTCCTCCAGCCTTTTGGCAATACCGATCACAGGCACCTGCCCATAAAGACCCAGACTTTTCAAAGCGTCGCAAGCGGCACTCAGCTGACCTTTCCCTCCATCAATGACGATGAGGTCAGGCAGGGTTTCATTTTCAGCAATCATTCTCAAATACCTTCTTCCCACCACTTCGTTCATGGATGCGAAATCGTTGGGACCAATCACCGTTTTGATGTTAAAATGACGGTAGTCCTTTTTAGAAGCTTTGCCTTCTTTAAAACACACCATCGACGACACCGGATTGGTACCCTGAATGTTGGAGTTATCAAAGCACTCAATATGCCTTGGTAATGTTTTGAGTTGTAAATCTGCCTTAAGCTTGATAAGTACCCGATCTTTCTTTGATGAAGTGGCCGACGCCTCCACTTCACGTCGCTCAGCTTTTTCGCGCCTGAAATACATCACGTTTTTCATGGACATGTCCAGAAGCTTCTTTTTGTCCCCGATTTGAGGAACAGTCAGATCAAGTTTCAATTCCACATCCGGCTTCATGTTGGAGAGTAATTCTTTTGGCCCGGCACCATAAACCGATGTCATTTCCACGATCATCAGGGCAAGTATCTCCTGGTCGCTTTCATCCAGCCTTTTTTTGACTTCTACGTTCTGCGTGGCCACCATGTATCCTTCCTTAATCCGCATAAAATTGAGATATGCCGATTCTTCGTCCGAAACAATGGTAAGCACATCCAGATTTCCCAATTTGGGATTAATGACCGTCGCCTTACTCTGAAAATTAGACAGATGCTCTATCTTGGTCTTCCAGGAATGGGCCTGCTCAAATGCCATTGTTTCCGCTGCCGCGAGCATTTTTTCTTTAAAATATTGCTGCGGTAAGGAGAGATTCCCTTTCAGGATATGATGCACTTGATCTATTTCAAGATTGTAGTCCTTCTCAGCCTGCAAACCCTCACACGGTCCTTTGCAGTTACCAATGTGATATTCCAGGCAAACCTTGAATTTTCCTGCCGCAATGGTCGATTCGGTGAGAGGCAATTGGCAGGATCTGAGTGTATAAAGGGATTTGAACATATCCAGCAACGTGTGCATGGATCGTAAGTTGGCGAATGGCCCGTAATAAGTACCTTTTTTTTTGTCAACAACCCGGGTCACATAAACACGAGGAAAAGGCTCGTTGGTAACACATATAAAGGGGTAGGTTTTATCGTCTTTGAGAAGAATATTAAATTTGGGCTGTAGCTGCTTTATTATCTGATTTTCCAGAAGCAAAGCATCCCATTCACTCAATACAATGGTAAATTCGATCCGACGAATCTGGCTTACCAGACGCCTGGTCTTGCGATCATGTTGGTTGGATTTTAGAAAATAGCTTGAAACTCTGCTTTTCAGATTTTTGGCTTTCCCCACATAGATTACCTGACCTGTCTCATCAAAGTATCGATAGACTCCGGGATCGGTCGGTATCTTGGAAAGCTCATCCTTGTAATTAAAATCAGGCATTAATTCTACGTGTATTGAGGCAATATGATTTGCATGAAAACCTATATCGTGTCATACGAAGAACTATCGCATCAGCTTTCCCTGCCCGAAAAAAACAAGCGTACTAAACTAAAAGTTGCATCCCGGATATTTTCAAAAGCCTCCTTTTGTGCTTGTTCGAGTGTGGTGGGTTTATTTAAAACAGACACCGCGCAGGTAATTCCCGCCTCCCGGGCCTCTTCGGGGCTGATACTCAATGTACCACAAACTACTGCCAGTGGCACACTGTGTTTTTGGCACAGTACTGCAAGTCCTTTTATTACTTTTCCCTGCAAAGTTTGATCATCCACTTTTCCTTCTCCACTAATGACAAGATCGGCCTCCTGAACCAGTCCTTCAAGGCCTGTATGCTCCATCACAATATTTACTCCAGGATGAAGTTCAGCACTTAAAAACCAAAGTGCACCCGCTCCCAGACCGCCCGCCGCACCGGCACCAGGGTAATCACTGTAGTCCTTTTCAAACTTTTCCGAAGCAACACGGGATAAATTTTTCAAACCTTCATCCAGGTTTACTACCATAGCGTCATCAGCTCCCTTTTGCGGACCGTAGACATAAGCGGCCCCTAATCTGCCATGGAGTTCATTGGTTACATCACAAGCCACTACAATCTTTTTTGACTGAAGTCGTGAATCAACCTTGTCCGTGGATATCCGGTGGATTTGTCCAAGGCTACCACCAACCGGGTCGAGCAAAATACCCTTTTGATCATAGAATTCGTACCCCAAAGCAGCAGCCATCCCTATCCCTCCATCGGTTGTGGCGCTGCCTCCTATACCCAGCACTATTTTTGCTACTCCGCTATCCAGTGCGTGCCTGATCAACTGTCCGGTACCATAGGTGCTTGTCAGCATTGGATTATATTCATCCCGGGAAAGCAAAGACAGTCCGGAAGCAACGGACATCTCAATAAATGCAGTCAGACCATCTCCGGAAATGCCATAAGTTGAGCCAACTATTCGTCCAAGTGGATCATGAACATCTACCGGCACAAATCTGCCACCGGTATACTCCGTAAGAATGCTGGCGGTACCCTCACCTCCATCTGCCAGCGGCACCGACCTCGTTACCGCAGCAGGAAATGCACGCATCACGCCCTCATCAATTGCCTTGCATACATCGGTAGCCTCCAGCGACCCTCTGAATTTATCCGGCGCTATTACAATTTTCATATCCGGATTCAGAATAATACGCCCTCATCATCAGAACGAGAAGGTGGAATGTATGTGTTGGTACTGTCCGTGGCAAAGCCGCCACACTCTCTTTCATAGTTAGCCGGCTTGTTAAACGGCCCCTTACGATAGTCAACCAAAGTATTGTCGTTGTATACTTTTTGCATAAACATACCCCAGGCAGGCATGGCCATTCTTCCGCCTTGTCCTAGTGCAATGGTACGAAAGTGAATACTCCTGTCTTCTCCACCTACCCAAATGCCTGTCACCAGGTTTTGCGTCATACCCATAAACCAACCATCCGAATAATTCGAGGTAGTGCCCGTTTTGGCAGCGATCTCGTTGCCATCCACCACACCCCACTGGCGCAATCTCCCGGCTGTTCCGCCCGGATCTTCCACGGCGCCACGCATGAGATAGAGCATGTTATATGCCATATTTTCACTGAGCTCCTGATTCTGTTTTTGAAAAAACTCCTGCAGCACATTCCCGTATCGGTCCTCAATACGGAGGATTGTCATAGGCTCGGTTCGGTGACCGCCATTGGCAAAAGAACAATAGGCACTCACCATTTCATAAACCGACACATCACTGATACCCAAACAAAGAGCGGGCTTGGGATCGAGTTCACTGGTAATGCCCAGTTTATGCGCGTACTCTACAACGGTTTTGGGTCGCACCATCTTCATGATGTGTGCACTGACCGTATTGACTGATTTCCCCAGAGCCTGACGCAAGGATAAGGACTGGTAGGAATATTTATTATTGGAGTTGTGTGGCGTCCAGCCTCCTGGTACACCATCGGATAGCCCAAAATGGACAGGCGCATCCGTTACATGATCGCATGGAGTAAGGAAATTCTTATCCAGTCCCGAAACGTAAACAAAAGGCTTGAAAGTCGATCCAGGCTGACGTTTACCCTGCTTTACGTGATCGTACTTGAGATACTTGAAATTGATACCCCCAACCCATGCTTTCACATGTCCGTTTCTGGGATCCATGGACATCATTCCAGATCTTAAGAAGCGCTTGTAATACTTGATAGAATCAATAGGGCTCATGGTCACCTCTTTTTCTCCATCCCAGGAAAAAACCTTCATTTTACGGGGTGTTCTCATAATTTTCCAGGCTTGTTCCTCACCCAGATCCCGCTTTGCTGTAATAAAGTGTGCCGACATCCTTACAGCCCTGTCCACAAAGCCTGGAATCTCCTTCCCGTTGGCATCAATCCAGGGGTTTCGTCCCTTCCAATGCTCGTCAAAAAGCTTCTGCTGCTGTCTCATGTGATCTCTGAGCGACTCCTCCTGGTATACCTGCATGCGGGAATCAATGGTGGTATAAATACGGAGCCCACTGGTGTAGAGATCAAAATTTTCGTCGTGCTCCTCATTATACTTTTTAACCCAGCTTTTGAGGTAGCTTTTCATTGATTCACGGAAATAGGGCGCCAATCCTGTATTGTGGCTATCAACGGTGAATTTGAGATTGAGCGGTTTTTCCCGAAACTGCATGTAATTCTCCTCCGGAATATATTCGTACTTATACATCTGCGCCAAAACGGTGTTCCGGCGGTTCAGCGCGTTGGTAGGAAAGCGAAGTGGGTTGTAAAGCGTAGGATTTTGCAGCATTCCTACGAGCAAGGCTGCTTCGTTAACATTCAGATCCCAGGCTTCCTTGTCGAAATACGTCTTGGATGCGACCTTGATGCCATAGGTGTTATTACCAAAGGAAACGGTATTCAGATACATTTGCATGATCTCCCTTTTGGTATACTTTCTTTCCAGAACCACCGAAAGAATCCATTCTTTGGTTTTATTAATTACTGTTCTTACAAAAGGAATTTGCCCCAGGATGCCCCGATACATTTCAGAACGTGTGTTAAACAGGTTTTTTGCGACTTGCTGGGTAAGTGTACTACCGCCACCTGAGCTTGAATTTCCAGAAACAACACCCGTAAAAACACGCACCAGACTTCGCGGATCTATGCCAGAGTGATTCACAAATCGTGCGTCCTCGGTTGCGATCAAAGCCTCAATAAGGTTGGGTGATATCTGATCGATTTCTATGGGTGTCCTGTTTTCGTAAAAATACTTACCCAGGGATTTCTGGTCTTCCGAAATCAGCTCCGATGCCAGTTCACTTTTAGGGTTTTCGAGTATTTTCAAGTCTGGCATATCACCGAAAAGCCAGAGTAAGTTTACACTAACGGAAAAGATATAAAGTAACACGAAACCAACACAAAATGCTGCGTATCGCCATAAACGAACGATTTTTTTTCTATACTTTCCCGGCTGTAGTTCAATCATAGTAATATGGTCAATTTTGGAATACAAAAATACTACTTCATACAGAATGTGCTGACCAAGTAGCTGCAACAATAAATTTATTTGAGAGGTTTTGTCAACTGCTCAACCATCACTTCATTAAATAATAAGGATGTTAAAAATGCAATTCCCACCTACCTTTTACCCATAGAAAGCACGCTCAGCTCCTGCATTTCTACCAGTCGGGGAAGGTAAATACTCGAGGGGTACAAGCGGATGAACTCAGTGATCGCCTGAGCATAGGAGTCTTTCCCTCTTACCTTTCCAATCAAAAACACCCGGAGAAGTGCGAACTTATCTTCGAGCATGCTACCCTTGAAGGAAGGAAGATCCGCTTCAACATCCTCAAGCGCTTTTTCATAATTCCCGTCTGCATACAGTTGATATGCCTTTTCATAAGCCTTCACCGGGTTTCCACTTACATCCGACGAATTGCCAGCTGATTTTGTCAAAAGACGAGCATAGGTAGAGCTTGGGAACTCAGTGGTAAGTTTATCCTTCCAGGCCGACCGGGTGCCATCATTTTCCGGCAAAGTCAAATACATCAGATAATATATTTCATCTTTATACCTGGTGTCCGGGAAATCTGTGAGAATTCTTTTAAAGGTAATCACGGCTCGCTCAGATTCTTTCAGATCAAACCGGTAGATTTTCCCAAGTGTATACAAAGCATCCTCTTTCCGCTTCTGTGACTGTACCAGACTGGTGTCTGAAAGCGGAACATTTTTTTTCAATTCGGCATGCAATGCTTTCCAGGCCTCGCTGTCTTTTACAAGTCTGTTTTCTACAGGTACTGCGGTTTCTGCTACAGACGCGGAGTCCGAGACATTCGTATTCCGGGAAGTAAGTGCCCTGGTCTGCTTTCCGCTTCTACGCCAGTCATCCTCAAGGGTTCGACTACCCCAAACCCTCTTAAACTCAATCTTCCCAATACTCACCAAAGCAGGATCATACAACTCCCATCTTCTTTCATTCCCAAAACCGATGGGTGCAGTTGCTCCCGAAGGTGCTGAAGTTCTAGCCAACGCAGCCGCAGCTTCCTTTTCTTTTTTCTCTCTGGCGATCCTGTTTTTTTCCTGCTGATCGATGATGTCATCGATTTTGTTGTCAAGCGCTAAAGGATTCATACGTGCCAGAACCTGGAGGCTGTCTTCCAGTGAAACAATGCTGTATTGGTTCACAAAAGAATCCAATGCCCTTTTACGATCAGATACTACCGTGAATTCAGGTGCATCTTTGGGCAGCACCACCAATGCGCTGTCATAGTACGCTTTGGCAATATCATATTTTTCTAATCCGTCGTAGTGAATTCTTGCCAACTGCAAATAAGTATAAGCCTTTTGCAAACCTCCTTTCCCCGTTGTCTCCGCTGCAGACTTCTGAAGATATTCTATCGCTTTGGGAAGGTTTTTACGATGCTCTTCCAACAATCCCATTGTAAAATAGACACGATCTTTTAAATCATTATTCTTACGATCCCGGAGCATTCTGTCGAACCCTGCCTTTGTAACATCCGTCTCCGGACTTAGAATCACCTGATTCTGAATAGAATTCATGGAAGAGTAGAACGAGAGATCGTAGTCGGGCCGGTTTCTAGTCACGCTTTTGTAGTGCTTATTAGCCAGGGCATACTGTCCCAGCTTGTCGTACATCTGGGCAGCAGCAAAATGAATTCTGGCTGTCTGACGTGATTTATTAAGCAAGGGAAAGGTCTCTTCCAGGATGGCAACCGAGGTTAAATACTCACCATTTTGTTCATGCAAGTATGCCTTTGTCAGGTAAAAATCTCTTTGAAGTGGCTTAGGTAAAGGTTGTTGACTCAGATATTCAGCAACCCCCAATGCGTTGGAGTAATCCTTTTTATAAGTGTATGCCCGCATCAACAATATGAGCGCATTATTCTTATCATCTTCGTCGCGCCCATTGGCGTATACAAACCGAAGCGCTTCCAAACCATCTGCCCATTCCCCCAGATAGAGTCTCGACTTTCCTAAGATATAATAGCTGTTATCGACCCACTTGCTGTTCTGATGTTTTTCTGCGACTATTGAAGCCTTTTTAATGGCACTCGTCAACAACGGTTTTACAGGAAGCGATAGGAGTGAATCCAGAGGGAGCAGAATAGGCAGCAATTGGTTATAATCCTCCTTGTACATTGAATCCATGGAATATTCCGCAGCGGCCAAATCCATATCTCCCATAAAATAGGCATTGTAACGAGCGGAAAAATTATGAAACCCAATAGCCGAGCGCTTGGTGCTAAACTGAGAACACCCTGATAACATGAGTGTTAACAGAAAAACAATGATGAGTTTGAGGGAAGAAGAATTGTCAGGGTTAATCACAAATTACGTCTTTACTGGTGTTTTTAAAGGCCGATTTAGTAAAACTAAAACGACAAAATCTTGAATTGCGTATCGAAGATAGTGCCATTTACAAAATTTGAAGCAACTTTACCCATAATTTCAATGAGTGGATTCCATGGACAAAGAAAAGAACGGCCATCCGGGTAAAAATGATAGCACGCCATCACGCTTTCTGAAGTTCTCAGGTGTTGCCATGCAAATGCTGGGCACGATCCTGATTTTTACATACGGCGGCTATAGGCTTGACGAACATCAGCAAAATTCAGTACCCGTCTGGACCCTGATTTTATCCCTCGGATCAATTGGTGCCTCCTTATATCTGTTGATACGAAGCATTTCAAAAATGTAACTTTAATTCAAATCTTCTACTGTCTATCCTTTCGAATGTTACGTAATATTTTAGCCGCCCTGATTATTGGAATTGCACTATTCCTTGCTCAGTATTTCCAGTACGACATGTGGCTTCATCCCTACATCTGGTATATTTTCGCATTTTTTACCGGATTATCGTTTTTCATCCATCGCGTAATGGAGTACGGCCATCAGAACAATAGAGAGAAATTTGTGCAATTCTATCTCGCAACCGTTGTTGGACGTTTAATTCTGTGTGTAATTTTTATCGGTGCATTTCTGTATGCAGGTCTAACTCACTCTGTTTTATTTATTTTCAACTTTTTTGCACTCTATTTATTTTATACTTCCTTTGAAATATATGGTTTGTATCGTACCTTGCGCCGCGATTGACAAAGCATAGTATTTCAAGCCTGTATGTATACGCATTTCCGACTACTCATTACCACTGCCCTGATAGCGGCCACCTGTGTTTTTTCGACTCCGTCCCTTGCGGATGAACCAGCTCAACATGAACCAAACAAGGTGATTGAAGGGATAGAAAAAGCAGAACAGAAAATTGAACATAATCTGGACGAAGCAGAAGAAAAATTCAACATCGGACAGATGATCATGCACCACATTGCTGATTCTCATGAGTGGGAAATAACACATGGCGTTGCACTTCCCCTTCCTGTGATTTTGTATTCTGCAGATAGAGGTCTTGAAGTTTTTTCTTCATCCAATTTCCATAATGATCATCACGAATACAATGGTTATCATCTGGTTCATGGTGATGCCGAGGTGATTAAGCCTGTTGATGAATCCCGTGTTATATACGATTTTTCAATCACCAAAAACGTAGCGTCGATGATGCTGAGTGCTGTGATATTGATTTTATTGTTTACATCAATTGGTAAAACCTATCAGCGCAGTAAGGGTAAAGCGCCAAAAGGCTTACAATCTGCCTTGGAACTGGTGATTCTGTTTGTTCGCGACGATGTGGTTAAACCCAACATCGGCCCCAAATACGAGAAATATCTGCCTTACATGCTCACATTATTTTTCTTCATTCTTGTAAATAACATCCTTGGGCTTTTGCCGGGAGCAGCCAACGTTACCGGTAACATTGCTGTTACTATGACACTGGCCGTGATCACATTTGTTATCGTTCACTGGAATGCCAACAAACACTATTATCTCCATTTATTGAAACCAACTGGTGTACCGGTTGCACTTCTGCCCATCATGATTCCTGTTGAGATCATTGGTGTTATCATGAAGCCATTTTCGCTTATGGTCCGGCTATTTGCAAACATGACCGCGGGCCACATCATCTTGTTAAGTTTGTTTGGGCTCATTTTTATATTCCAAAGCTTTGCCGTTGCTCCTGTAATCTCCTTGTTTGCCTTATTTCTGAATTTTATCGAAATCATGGTAGCATTTATTCAGGCGTTTATTTTTACTCTTTTAACCTCCATGTATATCGGTAGCGCGATCGAAGACAATCATGCTGCGGATCATGGACATTGATTTGAATACTCTTTTTTATTAATTATATCTAAAAACAAACACGATTATGTTGTTTAACATTTTGCTTCAAGCAGCTGAAACAGGTGGCTACGGATTAGCGGTTTTAGGTGCAGGTATCGGTGCAGGTCTTGCTGCTATCGGTGCAGGTCTTGGTATCGGTAAAATCGGTGGAAGTGCTATGGAAGGTATCGCCCGTCAGCCAGAAGCTGCTGGTGCTATTCAGACTGCCATGCTTATCATCGCTGCACTTATCGAAGCGGTTGCACTTTTTGCAGCGGTTATCTGTCTGCTTATTTCTTTCAAACTTCCAGGTCTATAATAAGAACTGGCAGGCCACTAGGTTCATCTTTGCAATAGGCTGGTGAATGGCAAAAAAATTGAAGGTGGAAGCAATAGGCTTCCACCACTTTTTAATAAAAGAGAGTGCCGCAGCAAAGAACCTGAACTGCGACTACCAAAAAGATTTTAAACTCAAAACGCTAATATTATGTCATTGCTTACTCCAAACCCAGGCCTTATTTTCTGGATGCTGGTGGTGTTTTTGATGGTTGTTTTTATCCTTGCCAAATATGCCTGGAAACCAATAATCAAAGGCTTAAAAGACCGCGAAAATGAAATTCAAGGTGCTCTTGACCTTGCTGAAAGAACCAAGGCTGAAATGCTTCAGCTAAAATCGGATAATGAGAAACTTGTTGCAGAAGCGAACGCAATCCGCGACAAAATCCTTCGTGATGCAAAAGATGCATCTGATCGTATGGTGATCGAAGCGAAAGATAAAGCGGCTGCTGAAGGCCAGAAAATGATCGACGGCGCTCGTGAAACAATTCGTAATGAGCAACACGCCGCGATAGCGAAGATGCGGAAAGAAGTGGCTACGTTATCTCTCGAAATTGCTGAGAAAGTACTTAGTCGTGAATTAAAAGACAAAGAGTCGCAGGAGCAATTGATCGCTGATCTGGCTTCTTCGGCAAGAATGAACTAATCTCATTCGTACTTTCAACATCTACTCAATCCTAATTAAATCCCTATGTCAGTAGGAATAGTTGCAGCCAGATATGCAAAATCGCTTATCGAACTGGCAAAAGAAAAAAATGTCCTTGAGGTCGTTTACGAGGATATGAAGTTATTCAAAGACACTGCTGAAAAGAACCGTGGTTTAATGCTGGCCCTAAAAAGCCCGGTGGTGAGGCACGAAAAGAAACTAGCCATTTTAAAGGCTCTTTTTAAAGAGCGGGTTAATGCTGTTTCTTATTCCATTTTTACGATTATTACGAAAAAGAACCGGGAGTCAATTCTTGATTCTATCGCCGAAGAATTCATAACCAGTTACAATCTGTTCCAGGGCATTCAAAAAGCTACGGTGGTTACTACCACTCCCTTAACAGCGGATCTACGCAAGAAATTTATTGATATCGTAGCAGGCACTTCGGGAAAAACCATTCAATTGGAGGAAAAAGTCGATCCCAATCTTATTGGCGGATACGTACTACGTGTAGACGATCGTCAGCTGGATGCTTCTCTTCGAAGCCGGTTAAACGAACTTAAGCTTGAATTAGCTAACTGATATTTTTATCTGCATAATTTAGAAAGACCCGGTTGCCATGCGACCGGGTCTTCTTTATTTTCAGCGGTGAGCAAAATCTAAAACTTCATTCCCTGATTTGTATAGCGGAATGGGATTGTTTCGACAGGCATACCTGCCTTCACCCAGCCTCCGAAAAAATGTATCATTCCTGATAACCCGCAGGCTTAAAGGTTTTTTGAAACCATTCCAACCTATGGCCTGGCCATTTCTCCCCAAGCTCCTGTTGCCGCACATGGACAGACTATCCTACTTTGTTATTGTAATCACTCCTGATGTATTAAATACTGTTTTCGCGGTTTCCGTAAGCTTCCAATCCTCTGTAAAAAAGTCGTTCAGGATTAAATTGTCTACCGAATCCTTAAACAAAACGACATCCTTGAATTCCGACAATTTCCTGAAAGGTACGGGTACAAATGGAAATCCGGAATCCTTGGCCCCACTCCACCAAGGCATACCTGAGCTCACCGCCACATAGCGCTTCCCAACCGGAAAAATATAAAACAGACCGTAGTTCTTTGCTGAACTATTAAGAGAGAAAGGTAGCGCTGGGGCATGCTTGGCAATGAGTTCATTGGTTTCTTTCGTTCCGAAAAGAATAAGATTAGCGCTTTCTATATCACTCGAACGAACCTCCTTGTCTGAAAGCACCCGCGGAAAAAACATGACCCGCCCCAAAAACTCACCACGGTATACAGACCAGTTCGCAGCCTCTGTTGCTAGATTAACACGTCTTTTCAACTCCTCAGGCGCCGGATTATCCCGGGTTCCGTACACATAGACATGTCTACCGGAAAAAGCGTCGAACAATGGCCCTTCCGAACCCTTCGATTTCAATCTCGCAGTCGGAACCGGCAGGGTACTTGCTGCGGACCATTTCGACATTTTTTTGTCAAAGTGTAGCACTCCCGTCGTCCTGACGGTCAGCACAGTTCCGTCCAGAGTAACTTTCAATTCCTCTCCTGGTTTAAACAAGGGATGCCCATCCAGATTCAGCGTAAATGCGTTGAGATGTTTTGTTGTAATAGCAATGGTATTGCCCTTGCCGATCTTTGCGTCAATTTCGGCCAGCTGTCCGCTAATGAGTTTGTCCATGGTAACCCAATAAGCTTTGTTGTATTTAAGCAGTCTGCTATTGAAACGCACCTGATTGGGAAACGCCACTCTTTCAAAATCTTTAAACCACTCAAAAATATATCCGGCGTCATATGCACTTACCCAGCTGTCATGCTGGACGTCGACAAACTCTTTATAGGTAACCTCTATACCTATATCCTGCATATCGGCTACCCACTTCCGTGTGCCTGCCACAGGTACTACTGGGTCTGCATCACCATGAAAAAAATGCACCGGAAAATTTAAAGCATTTACCGCTAAATCTATTGTGCCTGATGGTGGTGCAGGGCATACCGGTGCGATCGCGGCCCAAATATCGGGTCTTGTTAGGCCCAGCCACAGCGCACCACCCCCTCCCATCGAAAGCCCCGTAAGGTAAATCCTGTTTTCATCAATGTTAAACCGTTTCTTCACGTCCGCCAGGACGTCATAAACATCCTGTTCTGGAATTCCCTGATAGCCCGCTGTTCCACGGGCAGACGGCGTTGCAACGATAAAGTCAACATTCTCCCACGCGGGGAAATAGCGGGAAGCCTCCACATCGGTTTCATTTTCCAGGTTACTCTTTCCGAACACACGTCGAAGGGCCAGCCGGTGATTGGATCCGGCACCGTGCAACATCATAACCAGCGGATATTTTCGGGATGAGTCGTAGTTTTTGGGCAGGTATAAACCATAAGGCTGGTCCGTATCATCGGCATCCGAAAAGAACGTGAGCACCTGTGGCCCCTCCGAAAGGGATTGTGAAAAAGTCATTTCACCTCCAAATGTGCACATCAGGATTAAGGTTATAATTTTTCTTAAAATTTTCATTCGGATGGTTGGGATTGGGAAAATCGTGTTGAACTAAATCAGTACGTAAATGCCGAAAAGCAGAGTCATCTAGGGTCTTGAAGTTGCAAAGTAAGGATTTCCTGCCATCCTTGGGTAAAAATCTTATCTGCTCCGAACTTCCGGAGGTGTGTAAATCGAAAAGAGGCCGGTCAAGCGACCGGCCTCTTTCAACCTAATATTATTCTCAACCATCAGTTCGGCACTTCTTCTTCTTTCTTCCGAACTACAATGGTAAGTTGTTCACTATTTTCTTCATGATTGGCAACCAGCACGTCTCCTTCACGTAAATCGCCTTTTAATATTTCCTCCGCTACGGGATCTTCAAGATACTTCTGGATTGCACGGTTCAAGGGTCGTGCACCATACTGCGGATCATAACCTTTCTCTGAAAGAAAATCCTTCGCCTGAACGGTAAGCTCAATCTCGTAACCCAGCCCTTTTATTCGGCTAAAAAGCTTGCCTAATGATATGTCAATGATTCTGTGTAAATCTTCACGCTGCAATGAATTGAACACAATGACATCATCCAGACGGTTTAAGAACTCAGGTGAAAACGCTTTACGCAATGCACTCTGAATCGTACCCTTCATAATCTCATCCACATTCTCAGCCTTGGCTTTAGTAGAGAAGCCTATTCCAGCTCCGAAATCCTTCAAATCTCGGGCACCGATATTGGAGGTCATGATTATAATGGTGTTTCTGAAATCCACCCGACGACCTAAACCATCGGTTAAAATACCATCATCCAAAACCTGTAACAGAATATTGAACACGTCCGGATGGGCCTTTTCGATCTCATCCAACAACACAACACTGTAAGGCTTACGGCGAATTTTTTCGGTCAGCTGCCCGCCTTCCTCGTAACCAACATATCCCGGAGGTGCCCCAACCAAGCGAGATACGCTGAATTTCTCCATGTATTCACTCATATCGATACGCACCAGTGAGTCGTCCTTATCAAAAAGATAGGTAGCCAAAACCTTCGCCAATTCTGTTTTACCGACACCTGTTGGCCCCAGGAAAATGAAAGAACCGATAGGCTTTTTAGGATCCTTTAACCCCACTCTTGTACGCTGAATCGCTTTTGTAAGTTTCTCAATCGGGGGATTCTGACCTATGACCCTGGTTTTGAGCTCATCTGCCATGTTCAGCAGCTTTTTACCCTCATCCATGGATACGTTGGTTACCGGAATCCCTGTCATCATGGCTACCACCTCGGCAACATTATGCTCGGTAACGGTGTACCGTTTTTGTTTCGTTTCCTCTTCCCAAGCCAGTTTGGCGCGATCCAGCTGATCGATAAGCTTTTTCTCTCGATCCCTAAGCTGAGCAGCCTCTTCGTACTTCTGGCTTTTCACGACCCTGTTTTTCTCTTGCTTGATGTTTTCAATCTGCTCTTCGAGTATTAGGATATCTTCAGGTACCGTAATGTTACTGATGTGTACTCGCGCACCAACCTCATCCAAAACGTCAATGGCTTTGTCGGGGAGGAACCTGTCGGTAATGTAACGTTCCGATAACTTCACCGCTGTGCTTATTGACTCCGGCGTATAACTCACATGGTGATGCTCCTCATACTTATCTTTAATATTTTCGAGAATCTGAATTGTTTCTTCAATGGATGTGGCATCCACCATGACCATTTGAAAACGACGTGCTAATGCACCATCTTTTTCAATATACTGGCGATATTCGTCCAACGTAGTGGCACCGATACATTGAATTTCGCCACGAGACAATGCCGGTTTGAACATGTTGGAAGCATCCAGAGATCCTGACGCGCCACCTGCACCCACAATGGTATGTAGCTCATCAATAAACAAGATCACATCCGGCGACTTCTCAAGCTCGTTCATAACGGCTTTCATACGTTCCTCGAACTGCCCACGGTATTTCGTTCCGGCAACCAGCGAAGCCAGGTCCAGGGTCACCACACGCTTGCCAAACAAAACGCGTGACACCTTTTTCTGCACGATACGCAGTGCGAGTCCTTCCGCTATGGCGGTTTTACCTACTCCAGGCTCACCGATCAGAATGGGGTTATTCTTTTTACGCCGACTCAATATTTGCGCTACACGCTCAATTTCCTTTTCGCGGCCCACGATCGGATCCAACTTACCAACTTCGGCCATCTTCGTAAGATCGCGGCCAAAATTATCTAATACCGGTGTACGGGACTTTTCTGCACCTTTGGATTCTTTGCCGGATGCGGCACCACTGCCCCCTCCAAACATTCCTCCTCTTGCTTCATCGTCACCGTCTTCGGTTTCCGGCCCCATGTGAGGCCTGGTTCCTGATGATTGATATTCTAACATTTCTTTGATGACTTCGTAGTTAACATTAAACTTATGTAAGATTTGCGTACCTACATTGTCCTCATCACGCAAAATAGATAAAAGTAAATGCTCTGTGCCTATAAGAGGACTTTTGAAAATCTTGGCCTCGAGATAGGTAATCTTCAATACTTTTTCCGACTGACGGGTTAGAGGGATATTTTGCAGGTTTTTGACATTGTTGGTCGCTGCGCCTTTTGTGGACTGCTCGATGGTCTGCCGGACTTCCTCCAGAGATACACCTAGTTTTTTCAACAAGCCAATAGCGACTCCATCGCCTTCACGAATCATTCCTAATAATAAGTGTTCGGCACCAATATAATCATGACCCAGCCTGAGTGCTTCTTCACGGCTAAGGGTGATTACTTCTTTCACTCTATTCGAAAATTTTGCTTCCATTATGCAGCAATAAAAATGTGTCTTAATCTTTCAAACGCCAGGCGAACGATCTTTGTTCAAATAGCTTCTATCTTGTTCATTGACTTATTCAATACACCTCTCGCCTCGGGACCCATATTGAAGATCAAATCCACAATACTTAGGTTACTCACAAAATCATTCCCAAAAGTTTGATAATAGGCCACCGGGATATAAAACTTCTGAAAATCGGGGGCTTTTTTATTGTTAATCAACGATATAGCATTTTCTATGTCTATCTCCACCTCGGCAGGCACTGACAAATTGTACGTAATCCTGGACCTGATACCAACCAATCTCAGACAAATTGTCAACAAGGAACTGTTTAAATCAACGAGTAACTCCGGTTTTTTTTGATAAACAGATTCAAATTCATGAAAATAATACTCAAAATAAGGAGACTTTCCGTAAGCGGCACGTAAGCACCCCAAGTGTCTGCGTATCCAATCCTGACTGTAATCAATACAAATCTCTTTGGTTGTACGGTGCAAGGGATAAGACCTGACAGGAACCGTTAAAATATCAGTACCGTTGGCAGTCAAAACCTTACATCGATTCCTGTAAGTTTGCTTCTGGTATCGTTCTTCGGTATCAATCCAGATCTCCTCATGATTAAGAATGCATGTAAAGTACTCTAAACATGGCAGATACTGTGATTCAATACGTAAAAATGTATGATCGTAATTTGTAGTATCGGATGCGGTCACTATCAAATATGATAAAGGCTGATGATATTATCAAAAATTTGATAATAAATATTTAACGTTGCTTATATAGTACAATCTTTAATGTAATCATTACAATTTTTGAGCTATAATATCAAGCTGCTATCGCCCAGCCCTTCCCTGATTACTTCTAAATGATCTGTATTAGCCATGACAATGGTGGACCCAATGTTGCCTCCGTAACCCCCATCAATCACAATATCCACCTGATGCATGAACTTCTCGTAAATCAGTTCCGGGTCGGTCGAGTATTCGATAATCTCATCATCGTCCTTGATAGACGTGGTCACAATCGGATTGCCCAATTCCTTTACAATACATCTGGGAATGGAGTGATCAGGCACCCGGATACCAACCGTCTTTTTATTGGTATTGAGCAGCTTAGGCACATTGTTGGTCGCATCCAAAATAAATGTAAATGGCCCCGGCAGTACCTTTTTCATCACTTTAAAAGTAACATTTCCAACCCGGGCATAATCCGCAATATGGCTCAAATCATAGCAGATAAAAGAGAAATTATTCTTCTGTGGCTTCACACCCTTTATTCTCGCCACTTTCTCCACCGCCCGGGAATTGTATATATCGCATCCGAGCCCGTACACCGTGTCCGTAGGATAAATAATCACTCCTCCGCCCCGAAGGCACTCAACTACCTGTCTTATTTTCCTTTCATCAGGATTTTCAGGATATATTTTTATTAACTCAGCAGGCATAATTTGGTACTAACTTTCAGGTTTAACAATTTTTAGGGTCAAAACCTCTCGTTCGGTTAAATATTTATGAAAATATCTTAAATAAAATCTGTAGATTCCATTCACCGGTAACCTGATCTGGCACAACAGCACCACCAGCTCGGTCTTCCATCCGGGATTCTCGATATAGTTCAGTAATTTTTTAAATTTTACGGCCAGCTCATACTCCTGCGCGTACCAGCTTTTCCTGATAAATGTACGAATCCTGCCTGCCAAAAGATCGAAATCTTCCTGGTTGCGATTTAAATCGTACGCCTTGTTGCAAACCGAGTAGTACGACTCGAGCATACCGCTCTGCTGTTTGTACACCCTCGTTGCCAATGAATCAGGAGTACGCCTTTTTGCCGTTAAAATTTCATCCTGATAATAGTATTTGTACCTGACCGACGATCGCACCCAAAAATCAAAATCTTCAAATTGTAGATTCTCATCATAGCCATTTAACTCCTTCAATACATCAGCCTTCATCATCATTGTAGGCGTGCAGATGAAGTATTTTTCCAGTACCCGACTGTAAACATCCCCGCTGGGTACCGCCGCCAACGCCTTCATGTCTTTTCCTACTGGGTAATGATACTTGATCAAATCGCCTGATTCGGAGATGTGGGTTGCATTTGAAAAGACAACACCATAACTGCTATCAAGCGCTTCAAAGACAGCTACCTGCCGTTCAATTCGCTCCGGATAAAAAACATCATCTGCCGACATGTCAATGATGTACTTTCCCCTTGCCACACGCAGTCCCTGATTAAATGCTTTACAAAGACCCAGATTAGTCTCGTTTAGAATCAGGTTTGCAGATTTAGTAATTTCTGCAAACTTCATGATTACGCCCAACGTACCGTCTTTACTAGCATTGTCGATCATGATTAACTCAATATGCGGGTAGGTTTGATCGCTGATTGAACGCAATGCCTCCCCAATACATTTTTCATGATTGTATGCGGTAAGAATGATTGTCACCAGTGGTTCCGCCATGAGCTTTGCTTAATGGTTCATCAAATTAATGCCATATAATGAGGCTTTTAATACGATTTACAATAGCAAAGGTCACAAAGAAAATATTTCAACAGCCTATAAAGTGTATACACTTATTATACGGCATTTTTACCAAGCCGGTTGCTAGCCTTCAGCCTGGCTTTTGAAATACTTGCGTTCACCTCGAAGCCGAAGATGATCAGAAGCGCCAGCAGGTAAAACCAGATCATGAGCGCGATCATGGTACCAATAGAGCCGTAAAGCTTATTGTAAGAGCTGAATTTCGACAAATAAAAAGAAAACGCGTAGGTAGACAAAAGAATTAAAACAGAGGCGATCAAAGCACCCGCATTTACAAATTTGAAGTCACTGCCATGTGTTGGGGCAAATCGATAAATGAGCGAAATAGTTAACATCAGCGCGCCAAAACTTATCAGATACCTGGTTATATTCAGCAATGAAATGGACCATGTGTCCTGTACAAACTGCCATTCAGCTATAAAATGCATCACAGCGTCGCCTACGATCAATAGCACTACGGAAAGAAACAAAACGGCAACCAAAAGCAGTGTCAACCCGATGGCTATCGCCCGGATCCTCAGAAAGCCCCTTGTGGCTACATCTTCATAGATCATATCGAACGACCGCATTAATGACATCATGCCATTGGTGGAGGCGATCAACGTGAAAATGAAACCAAAAGACAAAACCCCCTTTCTGGGTCTGCTCAAAATATCTACGATGGTCTGATCTGCGTCTGCATACAATCCTTGCGGCATAACTTCCTGCAGCATGCCCATGATCTGTTTGTCCAGGTCTTCGATCGGTATGTAAGGTATAAGCGTAAAAAGAAAAATTACCGCCGGAAAGCAGGCAAGGGTAAGACTGAATGCCACCGCCGATGCACGCTGATCAATATCGTACTTGCGATTATTTCGTACGAGATTTCTCAAAATATCATACAACGAGATCCTGTCCTTGAAGAAGAGCGTGCTCTGTAACCAGAAAATCAATCGCTTGACATGGCGGTTTTTCAACAGTTTTTCAAGCATGGTATTGTTTCAATATTTACATTAAGCCGTTCAGGATTATTCGTTTATAATTAATTTTCCCTGATACCGGACGATTCGAAATAGGGGATTAATTTCTTCAACAGGGTATCCGGAGCCACACAAAGCTTCGCATTATCTCTTCGCTGAAACACCAGTGTAGTTTCACCTACATTTAATAAAAGACCATCCTGGTTTCGTATTTCATATTCAAATAAAACACGAACCTTTGGCATCGTCTTAATTTTCACAGTGATGCTTAGTTCATCATCATACCTGGCAGGCTGAATATAGCGTGAACGATTTTCGTACACCGGCATCATCACCCCCTCATCCTCCATGATCTTGTAATGAAATCCTATACTTCTGAGCGCTTCTACACGACCAATTTCATAATAGCGCGCATAATTGCCGTAATATACATAACCCATCTGATCTGTATCGGCATAACGGACTCTTATTCCCTTGACTTCGTATGTAAACATAAATTAAATAAATGCTTTAATCTGACAGAAGGGCAGTTGGCACGAATAACTTACACGGACCTGCCATCTTTTCATTTCATTATTTTCAGCCGGTTTAGCTCAGCCTGGTACATTCTTGCATTGTTCAAATGATCTTCATAAGTCGTTGCAAATGCATGATACCCCGACAAATCCGCTTTGGCACACATGTACACATAATTATGCCGGTCATAATTCAGCACAGCGTCCAGAGATTTAAGGTCTGCTACCCGAATTGGGCCGGGAGGCAAGCCCGTGTTCACATACGTATTGTACGGTGATCTTACGCGCAGTTGCTCATTGAGTATTCGTTTTATGGCAAAATCCTGTAATGCAAATTTAATCGTCGGATCGGCCTGCAACGGCATTTGGGCGTTCAGACGGTTCATGTAAAGCCCCGCCACTTTTGGGCGCTCATCTACTTTGCGCGCCTGCTCCTCCTCCACTATCGAAGCCAGGATCGAAACCTGAACGGGCGTCAAACCAATAGACTTGGCCTTCTGAACCTTTTCCTCGTTCCAATAACGCTTATATTCACTGTGCATCCGGTCCAGAAATTTCTCCGTGCTGGTAGTCCAGAAAATGTCATAGGTATTCGGAAGGAACATGGAAACAATAGTCAAAGTATCCAATCCATATTTCTGGCATACCTCCTGACTTGCCAATGCCTGACGAAACTTGTCCTCACCAAACTCGAAACGGTTCCCAATCCTCCTGACCAGATCCTCCTTCAACCTGATGTTGTTGAAAGTGAGCTTCACTGGATCCTGTGATCCGGATATCAGTTTTTTCAGTGCCGCATAATTATTGGTTTCGGGCTTGATAACGTATCGTCCCGGTTTTATTTTTTCAGGATATTCCAAAAATTTAGCCAAAAAGCGGAAAGAAATATGATCAGCGATGACCTCATGCTTGTTGAGCGTATCCAGTACAGACTGGTAAGTAGCCCCCTCAGGGATCAACAAGGCAAAACTGGATTGCTTATTCGCCTGTAAATTTGGCGTTTTGAATATTTGCCAAAAATAAAAGGTGAAAGTTGTTGTAAGAATGGCCAGGGTAAGAAATAACCCAACTTTTAAATTACGTGACATTTTTTCTAATTATGATATCGTTGAAAGGTTTTAAAACGCTGCCAGGAGCACGCAACGGTGCCTGATTACAATTGTTCTTCAAATGGAATGCCAAACCGTTTTCCAAGTTCCGACAGCGACCGCACTACGGGTTCCAGTAACCCAATCCCTTCTACGCTCCTGATGGCCTCTAATTCTCTTTCAGGATCCCCGGGAATGATTACCTGTTTTCCCTCAACGGCTCTGGCTCCCCTGAAAGCACGGATCCACTTATCCATATCGGTCTTGAATTCATCGGCAGGGCGAAATCCATCTACGCGCATCGCGCCTACAAAGTGCCCTGTTCCCAGACCTACCCCCTGTCCGGCAGTCATAAAACCTGCCGTTGCGAAAGGTGGCACCCATGGCCCGAAGTTGGCCCCGGAAAGCACCCCGGAGAAAATGTCCACGATGGCCCCCAGACCATATCCCTTATGACTCCCATGTTCCCGGTCGGTTCCCAAAGGCAGCAATCCTCCCCCACTTTTGACTGCGTTGGAATCCGTTGTGGGATTTCCCTCCGCGTCCTGCGCCCATCCAATCGGAGCGGGTAATCCTTTTCTTTGAAGTATTTCAAACTTTCCGTAAGCCACTGCAGTGGAAGCAAAGTCAGCAACAAACGGTGGCTCCTGCATGGCAGGGACCGCTACCGCAATGGGATTGGTTCCCAGGAGCTTGTCGAGCGAAAACGTTGGCACCACCAGCGGAGCCGCATTGGTCATCGTCCATCCGATCATATCTTTTTCCAGTGCCAACATAGCATGATAGCCCGCAATACCGAAATGATTGGAGTTCCGGACGGACACCCAGCCAGAGCCCACTTTATCGGCTTTCTCCATGGCAACTTCCATGGCCTTGGGAGCCACAACCAGGCCCAGCCCCCTGTCGCCATCGACCACGGCCGTGCTTGGTGTTTCGTACACCACTTTAATCTGAGGTGCCGGATTAAGCCTTCCGTTGTCGTAAAGCCGCACATAACCTGCGAGCCTGGCGATGCCATGCGAATCAACGCCTCTGAGATCAGCACTTATCAATACGGTAGCTGCCAAAGTTGCCTCCTCCTGAGAACATCCAATGGCTGTAAACACCTGTTCTGTGAAGTGCTTTAAATATTCTGACTGGTACATATACGCTTAATAAATAAAATCCTGCCTGGTGAGAAAGAAATGTTCAAATCATCATGGTACCAGTTCGAAAGGTGCAAATATCTGCATTCAATGTTCAGCTTACAATACTTGCCCCTCCGTATATCCATTTTGTAAAAGAAAAGTCACATGCAACCCGAGTTAACAATGAACTTTAATCCCG
Organism: Dyadobacter sp. 32; assembly: GCF_902506755.1. Classification (GTDB taxonomy): domain Bacteria; phylum Bacteroidota; class Bacteroidia; order Cytophagales; family Spirosomataceae; genus Dyadobacter. The sequence goes on from NZ_LR735258.1 coordinate 2,695,728, forward strand.
GAAAAACAGTATTTTTAATAAGTATTTCGAAGTCGGTTATAGTTTTGTACACGGATGAATTTTGGTAAAAACATTGAATGGAAATTAAGAATACTTTTCTAAAACGGATCCTAAGTTATTTTATACGTGGCCTCGTGTTGGTTGCGCCACTCTATATTACTGCCCTTATTATCTGGACGGGTGTTGAGTTTCTTGATAATATTATTCCCATTAACATTCCCATTTCCCAAAATCAGTCGGTGTACCTGCCAGGCCTTGGAATCCTGATTATTTTAAGCAGCATCATTTTGTTGGGCTTTTTCTTTTCAACGGTGGTGCCGCAGTCATTTTTCAAGTTTACCGAAGGCATCATGCGGCGGATTCCTTTGGTGAGTCTCATTTATTACTCAATCAAGGACCTGGTTCTGGCCTTCGTCGGCGACAAAAAAAAATTCAATCAACCGGTACTGGTAACCATGTATAAGGATACCGGAATAAAGAAAATAGGATTTATAACCCAAACCGATTTGAGCCATCTGGATATTCATGACCATGTGGCAGTATACATGCCCTTATCATATGCCGTTGCCGGTGAGTTGTTTATCGTCCCCGTGGAGAATGTCACTTTAATCCACGCAACTTCCACGGATGTTATGAAAATGCTCGTCTCAGGAGGGGTATCGGTAAAAGTTTCGAAGGAAGAAGTACCTCAAGAAGAACTTGATGAGAATTAGTGCACTGCAACAAACAACGCATGTCGCCCGTTTAAAAAATGATTCCTTATCTTTGAGCATTCCAATTCCCGATATGAGAGCAACGCTTTTTATACTCATAATTTTTTCTTTATTGAACTTACAGGCTCTTGGCCAAGATCATTACGACCGAGCCAGGGCACTTTCCAGCGAAGAACTGTTTCTAAAACAAAATGGATCCAACAGGATCATCACTGTGCCTGGCCAAAAATACCTGGCCATAGACGCTTCCCCTTTTCTGGGAGGCTTTCATCGGTATCGCTATTTTCCTGGTGATAACATAAAGTTCATGATGCTGAATGAAACCATTCGGTTCGATGAAACCATTGCGAGCGTTACCGATTCCAGCTTTAGCATTGCCACCATCAATGAGGCAAATAACCGCATGGACTATCAGGAAATACTATTAAAAGACATCCGATTATTTAAGGTGAAAAGGAATATTCCTTTTGTAACACAAGCTGCCGTTTATTTCCCTATGGCGGGCTTAATATACATTGGAGCCGACTTTTTCAACAAAGGTGTTGACAACAAACGCTTTACTACCGACGGCTCCGCCCTGATTGTGGGAGGTGCTTTTATGGTTTCGGGTTTTGTTTTTTACAAAATGAGTTTTTCTTCACTAAGGATGAATGGGAAAAACAAGGTAAAGGTGCTGGAAACCTATTAGGCTTCTTTTGAAATGAGAACAAGGCCTGCCCCAAAATACACGGCAGGCTACTTTAAGAATTAGTAATTTGAATATTCTACAATAGTGAAATCCATTCTGGTAAATCCCCCAAAGGAAGCGATAAATGCTGAAATTCGCCTTGCAGCCTCCAAAAGTGAATGTAATCGTGCCCTAATCATTGACGCATTGACCGGCTTTCAGTGCGAGCTTACCAATATTTCGGAAGCGCGCGACTCCCAAACCATGCAACGCTTGCTGAAATCGACAGACCTGACTGCAGATGTTATCGATGCAGGTACTACCATGCGTTTTCTAACAGCCTATTTTACAGTAACAGGTCAGGAAAAGATCATGACGGGCACGCCAAGGATGTGTGAACGACCGATTGGCATTCTCGTAGACGCTCTTCGGACCTTGGGTGCGGATATTACCTATCAAAACATGGATGGATATCCTCCGCTCAAATTGAATGGTTTTACGTACTCTGGAAGCAACGAGTTAGGCATTAAAGGCAATGTGAGCAGTCAGTATATTTCTGCTTTACTCCTGGTCGCCCCACATCTGCCCGGCGGACTGACGCTAAAACTGGAAGGAGAAGTAGGATCCCGGCCTTATATAGAAATGACCCTGAAACAAATGGGTTTTTTTGGCATTGATTACAAAGCTTCCTGGGAACATAATACCATCACGGTTCCTCCTCAGAAATACAAATCGCAGCCGTACGCTATAGAGTCCGACTGGTCCGGAGCGAGTTATTGGTATAGTATTGTTGCCCTGGCCGATGATGCGGAAGTGGAGCTCTTAGGCTTAAAAAAGGACTCTTTACAGGGAGATAGCGCCATTGCAGACATTATGCTTCACCTGGGTGTGGAGAGTATCTTTACCGAAAGGGGCGTTTTACTCAAAAAAACCCAGGCCGCAGCTTCTATAGGATGGGATTTCACGGATTGCCCCGATCTCGCCCAAACGGTTGCAGTTTGCTGCGCTGTTAAGAACATTCAATTGTCCATGACGGGGGTCGAAAGCCTTAAAATAAAAGAGACCGACAGGGTTTTTGCCTTGCAAGAGGAGTTAAAAAAACTGGGAGCCCAGCTGAAAGAGATACAGCCCAACCATCTGTATGAAGTTACCTTAACCGACGATGCCAATATCCCGGAAGTTCCATCAATCCATACGTATGATGATCACCGCATGGCGATGGCATTTGCTCCGGTGGGTATGGTGAAACCCATTATTATCGAAGAGCCTGATGTTGTAGTGAAGTCCTATCCCGGATTTTGGAAGGATCTTGCACAAGTTACAACACTAGAGGAGAGGTAATTTGGCAAAATAAAGACATCGTTAGTATAATATTGAGATAATTTATACTTTAACGACTAGAAATTCTCATCAGGCTAAACCCGTCATGACCGCTTTATTCACATTTATCGGTGCAATACCGATCTGGGTGTATCTCATTCTGTTATTAGCAGGCATCGCCGTGCGCGATATTTTGCAGAAGAAACATACCATCCAGCATAACTTTCCACTGGTAGGTCATTTCAGATACATGATCGAAAAAATCGGTCCGGAGCTAAGGCAGTACATTGTGGCCAACAACCGGGAAGAATTACCTTTCAACCGCCGGCAAAGATCCTGGATATATGCTTCTTCCAAAAACGAAAACAACTACCAGGGATTTGGAACAGATCAAAACATGCAGGAGGCAGGGTATGTGTTCATCAAGCCGGCCCTGTTGCCCCGAAAGTTACCTTTGACCCATCCGCATCACGCCTACAACGGAAAAGATCCCGATCACTACACCATACCTTGTACCAAGGTCATCGGAGCGTTTCATAAAAGAGAACGCCCTTATCGGCCGAGATCGGTTGTTAACGTGAGCGGAATGAGTTTTGGATCCCTTTCTTCCAAAGCCATCGAATCACTGAACAAAGGATCGTACGAATTTGGAAATTATCATAATACCGGCGAAGGGGGTTTATCCCCCTATCACAAATTCGGAGCAGACGTGGTGTTTAATATGGGCACCTCCTATTTTGGCGTTCGTGATGCAGAGGGAAACTTCGAGATGGAAAGATTGGTGGCTATGGTCAGGAAAAATCCTTCGGTCCGCCTGATTGAGCTTAAACTTTCGCAAGGCGCCAAGCCAGGTAAAGGAGGCGTACTTCCAGGAAGCAAAATAACAGCCGAGATTGCAGAGATCAGGGGCGTAATGGTAGGTAAAGATGTGGTTTCACCACCCTACCACAGCGCATTTTCCGATGTGCAGGACATGGTTGCCTTTATCGAAAAAATGGCCGCGGCAACAGGGCTGCCGGTTGGCATTAAATCGGCTGTGGGAAAAATGGAGATGTGGCAGGAACTGGCAGATATCATGGTAAAAACAGGTAAAGGACCCGATTTTATTACTATTGATGGTGGCGAAGGCGGTACAGGTGCAGCTCCGCCGTCCTTTGCAGATCATGTTTCATTGCCATGGGTTTACGCTTTCAGTGCAGTTTACAAAGTTTTCCACGCCAATGACCTTACCGACAAGATCACGTTTATTGCCTCCGGCAAACTTGGATTGCCTGCCCAGGCGGTAATGGCGTTCGCCATGGGTGCTGATGTGATCAATGTAGCACGTGAAGCCATGATGTCGATTGGGTGTATTCAGGCGCAATCGTGTCATACCAATCGCTGCCCTACGGGGATTGCCACTAATAACAAATGGCTGGAAGCGGGCCTCGATCCCTCTTTGAAAAGCCGGAGGTTTGCCAACTATATGAGGACCATGGCGAAAGAACTCATAGAATTAACCCACGCAGCGGGGTATGAACACCCTTGTCAGTTTGGGATGAATGACGTTGACATTTCCATGGGCGATAATAAT